>NZ_JBEFNA010000004.1 GCF_040199715.1 Fusobacterium sp. SYSU M8D902 | reverse complement strand
ATACCTCTAGAATAGGCATATAGAATAATGGCGAACATTCTAATTGGATGAACCTTTGTTTTGTAAGAAAATGCTTGCAAAAGTTTAGAAAAGTCCATTTCCTCCAAAATGGCGCTAAGTTTTCTTACAGAATCATCCTCAGGAATGTGATATTGTAAAAAATTAAAAATTTTAGGTTGAATTAAATTAAAATACATGCTATTATTAATTAGTTTTTGCATAGGTATATTGTATTAGAAATTTGAAAAAATTTCGAGTACTTTATACCTTTTTTATTTTAAAAATAAAAAAGCCAAAGAGATTAAAAAATCTCTTTAGCTAATTTTAAAACATATGGCTATTAAGTTTGCAACAGCCCCTTTTTTATTTATTTAACTAAAAACTTGAAATTACTAATTTAATTTGCTATACTTTTAACTGACAAGACAACTGTCTTTACATATTGTGTACAGGAGGAAAGATGAATATAAAAGATGAGATAAATAAGTTGAAGAAAGAGAAAAATGCAGTAATACTAGCACATTACTACACTAGAAATGAAGTTCAAGAGGTGGCTGATTACATTGGTGATTCATACTATTTAAGTGAAAAAGCACAAGAACTAAAAGAGGATATTATAATAATGTGTGGAGTATATTTTATGGGAGAGAGTGTTAAATTATTAAATCCCAATAAAAAGATTTTAATTCCAGATATGAATTCTGATTGTCCTATGGCTCATATGGTCACTTTAAAGCAGATTGATGAGATGAGAAAGAAATATGATGACTTGGCTGTAGTATGTTATGTAAATTCAACAGCTGAGATAAAAAGTAAGAGTGATATATGTGTAACATCAGCTAATGCAGTTAAAATTGTTGAAAAGTTAGAGAATAGGAATGTGTTTTTTATTCCTGATAAGCATCTAGGAAGTTATGTAGCCACTAAGGTTAAAGATAAAAATATTATTTTAAATGACGGATATTGTCCAATACACCATACTCTGTTAAAAGAGGATGTAGAACTATTGAAAGAGAGATATCCTCAGGCTAAGGTATTAATTCATCCAGAGTGTAGAGATGAGGTAGTACAGCTAGGTGACTTTGTAGGGAGTACATCTGGAATTATCAACTATGTAAATAAAAGTGAGAATAGTGAGTTTATAATCTGCACTGAATTAGGTATTTTATATGAATTGGAGAGTGGAAATCCAGATAAAAAATTCTATTATCCAGAACCTAAGATGGAGTGTTTAGATATGAAAAAAATTACTTTAGATAATATATACAAAACATTGAGTGAAGAGGACAATGAGATTATTATAGAGAGTAATATACAGGTAGAGGCAATAAAACCTTTGAAAAAAATGTTACAATTAGGGAGATAAAGATGAAGAGAGAATATGATGTTATTGTTGTGGGGACAGGTGTTTCAGGTTGTTTTACAGCTTTGCACCTCTCATCAAACTTAAGGATACTGCTAATTACTAAAGAGAAATTAGAGGAGAGTGACTCTTTTTTAGCTCAAGGTGGAATATGTGTATTGAAAGAAAAAGATGATTTTTCAAGCTTTTTTGAAGATACTTTAAAAGCGGGGCACTATGAAAATAATAAAAAATCTGTTGAGGTGATGATAAATTCATCTCAAGATATTATAAGGGAATTGATTGATTATGGTGTAGATTTTAATTCAAAAGATGGAAAGCTTCTATTTACTAGAGAAGGAGCACATTCTAAGGAGAGAATACTCTATCATGAGGATATAACAGGTGAGGAGATTACAAGCAAACTATTAGCTCAGGTAAAGAGAAGAGAGAATATTGAAATAGTAGAAAAAACAAGTATGTTGGATATTATCAATAATAATAATAATTGTGAAGGAATAGTAGTAAAAGATTCAAATGAAAAGATATTCAATATCTATTCTAAAATGGTTGTTTTGGCAACTGGAGGAATAGGAGGAATATTTGAGAATTCAACTAACTTTCCACATCTAACTGGAGATTCTTTAGGAATTGCTTTAAAACATGATATAAAAATAAAGGATATTAGCTATATACAGATACACCCAACTACACTTTATTCTGAGAAGAAGGGGAGAAGATTTCTTATTTCTGAATCTGTAAGAGGTGAAGGTGCCCTCTTATACAATCAAAAATATGAAAGATTTACAGATGAATTACAACCTAGAGATGTTGTAACAAAAGCTATATTGGAACAGATGAAAAAAGATGGTGGAAAGTCTGTATGGCTTGATATGAGACCGATTATGAAAAAGGGTATAGATATCAAGGAACGTTTTCCTAACATTGTTAAAAGGTGTTTAGAAGAAGGATATGACCCAGAGAAAGAGTGTATACCAGTAGTTCCAGCTCAACACTATTTTATGGGGGGAATAGAGGTGGATTTAAAAAGTTCTACATCTATGAAAAATCTCTATGCAGTGGGAGAGACTAGTTGTAATGGTGTACATGGAGCTAATAGATTAGCAAGTAACTCTTTATTGGAGAGTCTAGTTTTTAGTGAGAGAGCAGCTTTGGATATAAATGAGAGATTGCTAAAAGAGGAGTTTTATCAACACAGTATTGATGAAAAAGTGGAGAGTAGAGAGCTATCTTTTGAAGAGTTAAAAGAGGAGCTATTTATAGCAATAGAAAAGGATAAGAGAATGAAGGAGAGTAGGAATGGATTTAGTAACTAATAAGATAAATGTAGATGATTTGATAATTATGGCACTGAAAGAGGATGTTCCCAATGAGGATATAACTACTAATTCTATCATCAAGGATAGAACTTTGGGAAAATTTACATTGATTTGTAAACAGGATGGAATTTTGGCAGGAATAGAGGTTTTTAAAAGAACTTTTGAGCTTTTGAGTAATGAGGTTCAATTCAATATCAACTATAAAGATGGAGATATTGTAAAGAAAGGAAATATTATAGGAGAGATAATTTCAGATATTAGAGTTTTATTAACAGGGGAGAGAACAGCTTTAAACTACTTACAACATATGAGTGGTATTGCAACTTATACACATAGTATGGTAAAATTATTGGAAGAAAGTGGAATTAAGTTACTCGATACTAGAAAGACTACTCCTAATATGAGAATCTTTGATAAATATGCTGTAAAAGTGGGTGGAGGTCACAATCACAGATATAACTTATCTGATGGAATTCTACTAAAAGATAATCATATTCAGGCTGCTGGTGGAGTTGCTAAAGCTATAAATTTAGCTAAAGCTTATGCCCCTTTTGTAAGAAAAATTGAAGTAGAAGTTGAGAATTTGGATATGGTGAGAGAGGCTGTACAAGCTAAGGCTGACATCATAATGCTTGATAATATGGCTCCAGATATGATAAGAGAAGCTGTTAAGATAATTGATGGACGAGCAGAAATAGAGTGTTCAGGAAATATAACAAAAGAAAATATTGAAAAATTAAAAGGAATAAAAATAGATTATATTTCAAGTGGAGCATTGACACACTCAGCACCTATTTTGGATTTTTCTCTAAAAAATCTTCAACTATTGTAAATGAAAGGAGAAAATTTTGACAGGTAAAGAGAGACGTAAAAAGATTTTAGAATTGATAAAAAATACAACTAAGCCTATATCAGGAACTGAATTAGCAAAATTGTTAGATGTGAGTAGACAGGTGATAGTTCAGGACATTGCACTGTTAAGAGCAGAGGAAAATGATATCTCATCAACAACAAAGGGATATGTACTAAAAACTTCTGAAAATTGCAGAAGAGTGTTTGAAGTTATGCATAGTGATGAGGATACTGAAAATGAATTGAACCTAGTTGTAGATTTGGGAGGAACAGTTTTAGATGTATTTGTTACACATGAGATATATGGGGATATAAGAGCTAACTTGAATATCAATTCAAGAAGAAAGGTTAGAGAGTTTATAGAAAAATTAAAAACTAAAAATATATCTCCACTAAAAAATCTTACATTGAGTAAACACTATCATACTGTTGAAGCTGAGAGTGAGGAGATTTTAAATCTGATTGAGGCTGAATTAAAAGAGAAAAAATTTATAGTTGAGTAAAAAGTGAATCGTGAAAAAGATATTCCAAATTAATATTTTTAATTACAATATCTTTTCATAATATATTAAATACGAAAAAAATATTTGAAAAAATTATAAAATATGCTAAAATAATATATAGACATAATCATCTCCTGGTTATGTTATAGTTAGAATTAACTATTCAGGGGATAATTATGTCTTTTTTATTTACAAAAAAATGGAAAAGAGAGGGGTAAAATTATGTTAGGAAGTAAATCAATTATAATATTACAGATACTCTATAATACAGATGAAGAAAAGAATTTAAAAGAATTAGCAGAGATCTTAAATTTTAGTGAAAGAAGTTTAAGATATGAAATAGAAAAGATATTTGAAACTTTAGATGTAAAAGAACTGGGGTTAGAATTAAGTAAGGGTAGCTTAAAAATAGGAAATAAAAAGAAATTGTTAGAGATATTAGAGAAAAATTATAAAAGTTCAAATTTTTCAAGTGAAGAAAGAGAAATATATATAACTTTAAAAATATTATTTGAAAGAATTATTAATCAAGTTCATTTAGCTGAGGAGTTGGATGTTAGTAGAAGTACTATAAAACTTCATTTAAAAAAAATAGAAGAGGTTCTAAAGGAATATAATTTAAAATTAGAAATATCACATAAAAAGGGGTTAGAAATAATAGGAGAAGAAGAAAAGATAAGACTTTGTGCTCTAAAATTAATAAGGAAAATTAATCATTCTAAAAATGAGTTATTTAAAAAAGTAATGCGAAATTATTTTGATTTAAATGAAGATGGGATAGTAATTTTTATAAATTATTGCCAAAAAATAATGAATAAAATCATTTCTGATGAAGCTTTTGAAATTATAAAAAAATATTTAAAGATATCTTTATTAATGGTAAAAAAAGGATACGAACTTAAAAAAATAAAAAATGAAAAATTTTTAGAAGAAACTTTGGAATATAAAGCTGTTGAAAAGGGAAAAGCATTATTGGAGGCTAATTATGAAATAGAGATGGGAAAAGTAGAGTATTTAAAAATAGCAGATTACTTTTTAGGAAGTCATAACTATAATTTAGAATGCTCTTATTTTGAAAATTGGGTAGAGATAGAGCTTTTAATAAAAAAAATGATATATAATTTTAATAAGAGAATTGATATAGACATTTCTAATGATGAGGTCCTATTAGATGGTTTAATAAATCATATAAAACCTACAATTTATAGGATAAAAAATGGAATAGAATTAGAAAATACAATATATGAAGAAGTTGTAGAAATATATCCACATCTTTTTGAAATAACTAAAGAAATTTTAGAGGAGTTAGAAGAATTTATACAAAATAAATTTTCAAAAGATGAGGTTGCTTTTATAGTGATACATTTTAGAGCTGCAATAGATAGAAATAAAGTAAGAAGTAAAGAAAAGAAAAATATATTAGTTATATGTGGTTGGGGGTATGGAACATCAAAATTACTTGCTCAACAGTTAAAAGATATGTATTCTGTAAATATTATAGATATTTTACCTTATCATCAGTATAAAAAGAAAAAATACTATAAGGATATAGATTTAATAGTTAGTACAGTTGAATTAAAAGAATTAGATGAAGGAATACCTGTAATAAAAGTAAATCCTATTTTAACAAATGAAGATTTACAAAAATTAAATAAGCAAGATCTACAAAAATCAAGTAAAAAAGTTCTTTTTTCAGAAGTATTAGAAGCTGTAAAAAAAGTTACTACAAATTTAGATGAAAAAATGTTATTAAAAGAGTTAAATGGAGTTTTAGGAAATATTTTAGTAGATGATATTTCGCAGAAAAAAATTACAATTTTTGATATGTTAGATAAAAATCTTATTTTAGATAGTATAGAAGTTGATAATTGGGAAGAGGCAGTAAGAAAAGCAGGAGAAAATTTAGTAAAATATGGATATTCAACAGAGAAATATGTGGATAATATGGTAGAAAGTATAAAAAAATATGGAAGTTATGCAATTATTTTACCAGGAATAGCTTTTCCTCATGCTAAGAGTGAAGGAGAAGTTGTAAAAACAGCATTTTCGATAGTTAGATTAAAAAAAGAAGTTCTTTTTCCAGGAGATATTCCAGTTAAGATGATTGTAGCTTTTTCATCAATAGATAATAAAGAACATTTAGATGCTTTCATAGAAATAATAGAAATGATGGAAAAGAAAGATTTTGATTTTATAAAATTTGTAAAAAAATATTGTAAAAAATAATAAGTTTAACTTATTTGGATATTGTAATACAATTATAGTGTAAATAAAACAAAATAAATATCCAGGAGGTAAACATTATGTCAAAAGTTAATAGTATAACAAGGGAATCATGGATTTTAAGTACTTTTCCAGAGTGGGGAACTTGGTTGAATGAAGAGATTGAAAAAGAGATAGTAAAACCAGGAAGTGTTGCTATGTGGTGGTTAGGATGTACTGGTGTTTGGATAAAGACAGAAGGAAATACAAATTTGTGTATTGATTTATGGGTAAAAACAGGAAAAAAATCATCATCTAACCCCCTAATGAAGAAACAACATCAACATCAAAGAATGATAGGATGTGTTGCTTTACAACCAAATTTAAGAAATGTACCATGTGTTATAGATCCATTTGCAATAAAAGAGGTTGATGCAATATTAGCAACACATGATCATGGAGATCATATAGATGAAAATGTAGCTGCTGCTGTTTTACAAAATTGTGACTCATCAGTTCCATTTATAGGGCCAGAAGCATGTGTAGATTTATGGATAAGTTGGGGAGTACCAAAGGAAAGATGTATAGTAGTAAAACCAGGAGATATTATAAAAATAAAAGATGTTGAGATAGTTGCTTTGGATTCTTTTGACAGAACTGAATTGGTAACAGCTCCAGCAGGTGTAGTTTTAAAAGATAAAATGCCACAAGATATGGATAGATTGGCAGTAAATTATTTGATAAAAACTCCAGGAGGAAATATATATCATAGTGGAGATTCACATTATTCTAATTATTATGCAAAGCACGGAAATGATTATAAAATTGATGTAGCTTTAGGTTCTTATGGTGAAAATCCAAGAGGAATGACTGACAAAATGACTTCAGTAGATATGTTAAGAATGGCAGAATGCTTGAATGCTAAAGTAGTTATTCCAATACACCATGATATTTGGACAAATTTTAAGGCTGATCCTAAAGAGATATTATATTTATGGAAAATGAGAAAACATAGATTACAATATCAATTTAAACCATTTATATGGGAAGTTGGAGGAAAATTTGTGTGGCCACAAGATAAGGATAGATTAGAATATATGTATGATAGAGGATTCCATGATGCATTTGCAATAGAACCAGATTTACCATTTAAATCAATGCTATAGGATTATATGAATCTAAAATGGAGGGATAAAAATGGAATTATTAATATCAAGTTTTGAGTTTTTCGTAAATAATATTTTAACAAAGGCAGAATTTTTTGTTGGAATATTGGTATTCATTGGTTATTTGTTACTGAAAAAGCCTATTCATCAGGCTTTTTCAGGATTTATAAAAGCTACAGTAGGATATATGATATTAAATGTTGGTGCTGGGGGGTTAGTAAAAACATTTCGTCCTATATTAGCAGGGTTAAATGATAGATTTGGATTAAATGCAGCAGTAATAGATCCATATTTTGGATTAAATGCTGTAAATAGTGCTTTAGAGAGTATTGGATTAACAACATCTTGGACAATGATAGCACTATTAGTAGGATTTATTTTAAATATTTTATTAGTACTATTTAGAAAATTTACTAAAATTAGAACTCTGTTTATAACAGGTCATATAATGGTACAACAAGCAACTACAGCTACATGGATTATTTTTTATGCTTTTCCTCAATATAGAAATGCTACAGGAGCAATATTAATAGGTGTGTTTGTAGGTGTTTATTGGGCTGTAGCTACAAATTTAACTGTTGGAGCTACTCAAAGATTAACAGATGGAGCAGGATTTGTGGTGGGTCATCAACAAATGTTTGCAGTATGGTTAACAGATAAAATTGCTCCTAAAATAGGAAATGAGAATAAAAGATTAGATGATTTAAAATTACCAGAATGGTTATCAATATTTCATGATAATATAGTTGCTACAGGGACATTAATGATTGTTTTCTTTGGAACAATTTTAATTATATTAGGTGAAGAATATATGAGAAAAATTGATCCAACATTTCCACAAAATTTAAGTTTTATAACTTATATATTGTCAAAATCACTATCATTTTCTGTATATTTAGCAATTTTAATGATGGGTGTAAGAATGTTTGTAAGTGAATTAACAGAGTCATTTCAAGGAATATCAAATAGAATATTACCAGGAGTTATGCCAGCAGTAGATTGTGCAGCTGTATATGGATTTGGATCACAAAATGCAGTATTATTTGGATTTATATTTGGAGCATTGGGGCAATTTGTTGCAATAGCAGGACTATTAATATTTAAATCACCAATACTTATAATAACAGGATTTGTTCCAGTGTTCTTTGATAACGCAACAATAGCAATATTTGCAGAAAAAAGAGGAGGAGCAAGAGCAGCAACTTTATTACCATTTGCCTGTGGAATACTTCAAGTTACATTAGGAGCAGTTTGTGTAGCAGTGTTTAAACTACAAAATTTTGGTGGTTGGCATGGAAATATAGATCAGAGTACTTTATGGTTAGGACAAGGTTTGTTAATGAATAATTTAGGAATGATAGGTTATATCATAAGTATAGTTATAATGTTAATAATACCAATTTTACAGTATAAAAAAGTAAATAATCCAGAGTTCTATTTTAATAATGAAGTCGAAACAACTGAATATTAAAAAAGAGAAGATTAGAGAATGAAAATTTAGGAGGAGATATATATGATAAAATTATTGGCGGTTTGTGGAAATGGAATGGGAACAAGTACATTAATGAAATTAAAAGCAAAAAATATTTTAGATAAAAATAAAATTCAAGCAGTATGTGAAAATTGTAGTATAGGACAAGCTAAAACTTCATTGGGAGGATATGATTTAGTGATTGCTTCTGTACATCTAGCTTCACAGTTAAAAGAAACATCAAAGACTAAAATTATAGCCTTAAAAAATATATTAGACGTAAAAGAGATGGAACAAAAAATACTCGAAAAATTGAAATAAATGGAGGACTACTATGAATTTAAAGGAAGCCTTAATTGAAAATAATTCAATCTCTTTACAATGTGAAGCTAAGGATTGGAAAGATGCTATAAAGCTTGGAACAAATTTATTAGAGAAAAGTGGTGCAATAACAGAAGATTATTATCATGCAATTGTTGAGAATACTCAAAAATATGGACCATATTATATAATTATTCCAGGAGTTGCAATGCCTCATGCAAGACCAGAAGCAGGAGTAATAAAAGATTCTTTTAGCCTAATAACATTAAAAGAACCAGTAGTTTTTGAAAAAGATGGAGCAAAGGAAGAGGTATATATACTAATAACTCTTGCAGCAACAAGTGCTGAGAATCATAATGAATTTGGAATTGTTCAGGTTGCAGACTTATTTGAAGAGGAAAATAATATAGAGAAAATAAAATTAGCAAAAAATCCAGAAGAAATTTTAAATTTAATACGTTAGATTATAGGAGGTTATAAATGAAACCATTATTGCAAGTAGCTTTAGATAATAATACATTAAGTGATGCCATAAAATCAGCTAACATTTTAGGAGAAGTAGTTGATGTGGTAGAAGCAGGAACAATTTTATGTTTACAAGAAGGGATGGAAGCAGTGAGATGTTTGAGAGCACTATTTCCAAATAAGATCATATTAGCAGATACTAAATGTGCAGATGCGGGAGGAACAGTAGCTAAAAACTGTAAAAATGCAGGAGCTAACTGGATGACTGTAATATGTTCAGCAACAATTCCAACAATGAAAGCAGCTTTAAAAGAGATGGATGATTTACAAGTTGAACTATATGGAGATTGGACATATGAACATGCAAAACAATGGAAAGAAGCAGGATTATCACAAGTAGTATATCACCAAAGTAGAGATGCATTATTAGCTGGAGAAACTTGGGGGAAAAAAGATTTAGATAAAGTTCAAGGATTGATAGATATGGGATTTAAAGTCTCTGTAACAGGTGGATTAGAGTTAGAGACATTAAAATTATTTAAAGGAATGAATATATACTGTTTTATAGCTGGTAGATCTTTAAGAGATGCAGAAAATCCTAGAGAAGAAGCTAATAAATGGAAAGAAGAAATTAAGAGAATTTGGGGGTAATTTATGTATAAATTGGATAAATTTCCTCTTGGAATATATGAAAAAGCACTTCCTAAAAATATAACTTGGAGAAAAAGATTAGAGTATGCTAAAGAGTTAGGGTTTGATTTTGTTGAAATTTCAATAGATGAAACAGATGAGAGATTAGCAAGATTGGATTGGTCCTTAGATGAAAGAAAGGAATTTGTTTTAGCAGTATTAGAAACAGGAGTTAGAGTACCTTCAATGTGTTTTAGTGGGCATAGAAGATTTCCTTTGGGAAGTGAAAATGAAGAGATAAGAAAAAAATCTTTAGAATTAATGAAAAAAGCTATAGAATTGGCAAGTGATTTAGGAATTAGAAATATACAGATGGCAGGGTATGATGTTTACTATGAAAAGAGTAATGAGAATACCAAGAAATTGTATATTGAAGGAATGAAACAATCTTTAAAATGGGCAGAACAAGCAAATGTAATGCTTTCGATAGAAATTATGGATCATCCATTTATGAACTCTATTCCTAAATATTTAGAATTAGCTCAAGAGTTAAAGTCACCATTTTTGACTGTATATCCAGATATAGGAAATTTAACTGCTTGGGGAAATAATGTAAGAATGCAATTAATAAAAGGAAAAGGACAAATAAGTGCAATACATTTGAAGGATACTTTAGCAGTAACACCTGATTTTCCAGGAAAATTTAAAGATGTTCCTTTTGGAGAAGGGTGTGTAGATTTTATTGAGTTATTTAAAGTGCTAAAGGAGTTGAATTATACAGGACCATTATTAATAGAAATGTGGACAGAAAAAAGTGAAAATCCTTTAGAAGAGATAAAAAAGGCTAAAGAGTGGATAGAAGATAAAATGAAAAAGGGTGGATACATATGTTAGAAAAATTAAAAGAAGAAGTTTTAAAAGCTAACTTAGAATTACCTAAAAGAAATTTAGTGACATATACTTGGGGAAATGTAAGTGGAATAGATAGAGAAAAGGGACTAGTAGTAATTAAACCAAGTGGAGTAGAATATGATCATATGTCAATTGAGGATTTAGTAGTTATAGATTTAGATGGAAATATAGTCGAAGGAAAATTAAAACCATCATCAGATACACCAACGCATTTAGAATTGTATAGAAAATTTTTAAATATAGGAAGTGTAGTTCATACTCATTCTTCATGGGCTACTATTTGGGCACAAGCTGGTAGAGATATTCCAGCTTATGGAACTACACATGCAGACTATTTTTATGGAAGCATTCCTTGTACTAGAAAAATGACTCAAGTAGAAATAGATGGAAATTATGAATTAGAAACAGGAAAAGTAATAGTTGAAACATTTGAAAAAGAAAAAATAAATCCAGATAATATGCCTGGTGTACTTGTTTATTCACATGGACCATTTACTTGGGGAAAAACACCAGAAGAAGCAGTACATAATTCTGTTGTATTAGAAGAATTAGCTAAAATGGCATATAATACAGAAATTTTAAATAAAAATATAAATTCTATGCAAAATGAGTTATTAAATAAACATTTTTTAAGAAAGCATGGAGTTAATTCATATTATGGACAAAAATAGGAGGAGATAATAATGAAAATCTTCATAGATACTGCAAATATAGAAGAAATAAAAAACGCTAATGAAATGGGTGTAATTTGTGGTGTAACTACAAATCCTAGTTTAATAGCTAGAGAAAAAAGAAATTTTAAAGAGGTTATAAAGGAGATAACAGAAATAATTGATGGTCCAATAAGTGCTGAAGTAGTTTCGTTAGAAGCAGATAAAATGGTAGAAGAGGCGATTCCTTTAGCAGAGCTAAATAGAAATATTGTTATAAAAATACCAATGACAATTGAAGGGTTAAAAGCTTGTAAAAAATTGACATCTATGAAAATAAAAACAAATGTAACATTGATATTTAGTGCTTCACAAGCTTTATTAGCTGCAAGAGCAGGAGCAACATATGTGAGCCCATTTTTAGGGAGATTAGATGATATAGGAATTAGTAGTGAAGAGTTAATCTCAGATATTTCAACAATTTTTGATAAACATGGTATAAAAACGGAGATAATAGCAGCTAGTGTGAGAAATCCATGGCATGTAAAAGAAGCTGCAAAGGCAGGAGCACATATAGCAACTATTCCATATAATACTTTAATTGCTATGACAAAACATGAATTGACAGATAGAGGAATTGAAAAGTTTTTGAAAGATTGGGAAAATGCAGTTAAGTAAAAAATAAAGTTGAGGTAAAAATATGGAAAAAAATATAAAAAAATTAGAAAAAATAGCTAGAAAAGTAAGACGAGATATAATAGAGATGATATTTGAAGCAAATTCAGGACATCCAGGTGGTTCACTATCATGTGTAGATATTTTAACTACACTATATTTTTCTGAACTAAATATAAATCCTGAAAAACCTAAGGATGAAAATAGAGATAGATTTGTACTTTCTAAAGGACATGCAGCACCTGCCTTATATTCAATATTAGCAAATAGAGGTTATTTTGACGAGAAATTGTTAAAAACTTTAAGACAATATGGTTCCATTTTACAGGGACATCCAGATATGAAAAAAGTTCCAGGAATAGATATGTCCACAGGTTCTTTGGGACAAGGATTATCAGTAGCTAATGGAATGGCATTAGCTGGGAAAGTATCAAATAAAGATTATAGAGTTTATATAATAATGGGAGATGGAGAGCAACAAGAGGGACAAATATGGGAGGCTGCTATGACTTCTGCTCATTATAAACTTAATAATTTATGTGCTTTTATTGATCTTAATAATTTGCAAATAGATGGTGAAGTAGATAAAGTAATGGGAATAGAACCAATAGTGGATAAGTGGAAAGCATTTGGATGGAATGTTTTACAAATAGATGGACATAATTTTCAACAAATTTTTGATGCATTAGAAAAAGCTAAAAAAGAAAAAGAAAAACCTACTGTTATAGTGGCAAAAACAGTGAAAGGAAAGGGAGTTTCTTTTATGGAGAATGTGTGTGGATTTCATGGAACAGCACCAACACTAGAAGAAAAAAATAGAGCTATAGCTGAATTATTAGATTAAGCATCAATTGGAGGAAAAATATGAGTAAAAAGGCAACAAGACAAGCTTATGGGGAAGCTTTAGTAGAATTAGGAACTATAAATAAAGATGTTATAGTATTGGATGCTGATTTAACAAAATCAACAAAAACAAATTTATTTAAAGAGAGATTCCCTGAAAGACATTTTAATCTTGGAATAGCAGAAGCAGATTTGATGGGAACAGCTGCAGGGTTAGCTAGTTGTGGAAAAATAGTATTTGCATCTACATTTGCAATGTTTGCAGCAGGAAGAGGATTTGAACAGATAAGAAATTCTATAGCCTATCCAAAATTAAATGTTAAAATAGCTCCTACTCATGCTGGGATTACAGTAGGAGAAGATGGTGGTTCTCATCAGTCAGTAGAAGATATAGCACTTATGAGATCTATCCCTGGAATGGTAGTTTTATCACCAGCAGATGCAGTAGAAACCAAAAAAATGATATTTGAAGCAGCTAAGTATGATGGTCCAGTGTATATTAGAATGGGAAGACTAGATGTAGAAACAATATTTGATGAAGCTACTTATAATTTTGAAATAGGTAAAGCTAATATTTTAAAAAAAGGTAATGATGTTACAATAGTGGCTACAGGATTGATGACAATAGAAGCTCTAAAAGCAGCAGATATCTTAGAGAAAGAAGGAGTATCTGTAAGAGTAATTAATATGGGAACAATAAAACCATTGGATGAAAAAACAATATTAAAAGCAGCTAAAGAGACTAAATTTATAGTTACAGCAGAAGAACATTCCATAATAGGAGGATTAGGATCAGCAGTATCTGAATATTTATCAGAAATACATCCTACAAAAATAAAAAAATTAGGAATATATGATAAATTTGGTCAAAGTGGTAAAGCAACTGAATTATTAAAATACTATAATTTAACAAGTGAAAAACTTGTAGAAATTATAAAAGAAAATTTATAAAATTGTACTATATAATATTTTATGTTTATTTATTATCTAAAAATCATCAAAAAAATTCTCTTATAAAATATAAAAACAGTTAAATAAAAAGAGAGAGAAAAGAATCTCTCTCTTTTTTTATATTAGAATTATTTTATCAAACCAAATAATTGAGGTAAAAATAATGAAAATGCAGGTACAAATGTAACAATGAATAAGATAATAATTGTTATTATATAAAAAGGTAATAACCATTTAAAAACTTCTTCAATAGTAACATTTCCTACTTTACAACCAGTAAACAATATAGGTCCAACTGGTGGAGTTATAGTTCCAATACATAAGTTGAAAACTAACATAATTCCAAAATGAACTGGTGTCATTCCAAAGCTTTGAACTATTGGTAAAAATATTGGTGTAAAAATTAATACTGCAGGAGTAGGATCCATAAATGTACCTATTATTAAAAGTAAAATATTCATAATGATAAGTATTATAATTTTGTTATCAGTTATTCCAAGTAAAATTTCAGCTATTTTTTGTGGAATATGAGCAAAAGCCATAGCCCAAGACATAATAGAAGAAACCCCAATCATAAAGATAACTATTGCTGTCATTTGAGCAGAATTTAAAAATATTTTAGGTAAATCACTAACCTTCATCTCTCTATATATAAAAGATAGTATCAAAGAGTAGACAACTGCTATAGCAGATCCCTCAGTTGCAGTAAATATTCCTTTTAAAATACCACCAATAACTATAATAATAAGTAGTAAACTAGGAATAGCATCAAAAACAACTTTTAAAATAGTTTGAAAATTATTTTTAGTTTCTGATTTATATTTTAATTTTCTAGCCATGAGAGCTGCTACAATCATTATTCCAATTCCCCATAAAATACCAGGTAAATAACCTGCTATAAAAAGAGCTGAAACTGATACACTACCAGCAACAGTTGAATAAACAATCAAAGTATTACTAGGAGGAATCAACATTCCTGTAGGAGCAGAACAAATATTTACAGCAGCACTGTATTTTTTATCATAGCCTTCTTTTTCTTGAATAGGACCAATAGTTCCACCAACAGCAGCAGCAGCAGCAACTCCAGAACCACTAATAGCTCCAAATAACATATTAGCTACTACATTTGCTTGAGCTAATGGACCGTAAAATTTACTACCCAATAATTTTGCACAATTAATTAATCTAATAGCAATTCCACCAGTATTCATAATATTTCCAGCTAGTATAAAAAATGGTATAGCTAAAAGAGAAAAAGAATTTGTTCCAATAAAAACTCTTTGGGCAGAAGTAATCATAGCTCCATCAAATGGTAATACAACTAACATTGCCAAAGTTGAAGAAAGTCCAATACTAATACTGATAGGGACTCCCAATGTTAAACAAATTATCAAAGTAACAAAAATTATTAAGCCAACTTGTACTGCCAAATCCATAAATCTCTCCTTTTGAACCTCTAATATTTTTTTCTAATTAGAGTTTTAATATTATAAATAGCATAAAATATAATGATAACACCACTAATAGGAACAGCTGAATACACTACTCCCATAGGAATTTGTAGTGCAGCATCTGTTTGTCCCATCTGTTTAAGAGTGGTAAAATATCCACCATAAACCATAACACCTATTACGAATATAGTTATAATAATTTCTTGAAAAATATCAATGAATTTTCTCAAATTTTTAGGAGATAAATCTCTAACAAATGAAATTTGCATATGTTCTCTTTTTCCAAAAACATAGGCAGATCCATACATAACAAGCCAAACAAAAAGATATTGAGAAGTTTGTTCTGTAACAACACTAGGATTATTGAAAAAATATCTAGTTATAACTTGCCAAGTAACCAAAAGTGTCATTACTCCTAAAATAACAATACAGAAAATTTCAATTATTTTATCAAGTATATTTTTTATACACTCCATTATTTTCTCCTTAAATTATTTAATTTGCTAAAGCTCTAACATCAGTATAGATTTTTTTAGTCATATCAGAAATATTTGCAACTTCATCTTGTAAAGGTTTAACTCTTTCTTGGAAAGGTTTAATATCAACTTCTATAAATTGAGCTCCATTATCAATAGCTATTTTTTTAGCAGTTTCAACATTTTCACTCCATACTTCAAACTCTTTTTCTATAGTTTTTTTCATCAAATCATCAAATATTTTTTTATTTTCAGGAGTCATTCCATTATAGAATTTTTCGTTAACAATAATTAAATCTGGAACCATTAAGTGGTTAGTATATGAAAAATATGGCGCAATTTCATAGTGTTTTAAATCAACATAAGTAACTTCATTGTTTTCTCCACCTTCAATAACTCCTTGTTGAACAGCAGTATAAACTTCTCCTTGTCCCATAGGTGTTCCTACTCCACCCATATAATCAACCATTTTTTTCATAGTATCAGATTGCATAACTCTAAATTTATATCCTTTAAGATCAGAAGGTTGAGTCATAGGTTTATTAGTATATAGACATCTAGCACCAGCAGTGAAAGCTCCTATAACTTCAAATCCACTTGAAGTAGTTGATTTAAATAATGGATCTAAAACATCAGATAGAAATACTTTTTTCTGATGCTCTAAGCTATCATAAAGATATGGTAAACCAATTACAGCAAAGTCTTTATTAAAACTTTCAACTACAGGGTTACCAACAACAGACATTTGAATAACTCCATTTTGTACAAGTTCAGCAGTAGCTCTTTGATCTCCTAATAATTCATTAGGTGATATTTCTAATTTATAAGCACCATTTGTTTGAGCCTCTAACTCTTTACTGAATTCTTCTAAAGCCTTGTATTGAGGATGTTTTTCAGACTGGTTAAAAGCAACTTTTAAAACTTGTGTTTTAACTTTTGCAGTTTCACTTTTTTCCTCCTTTTTATCATCAGAACATCCAGTAAACATTCCCATAAGAATTAAACTTCCTAAAATTAATATTTTTTTCATATTTGCCTCCCCTTTTTTCGTAATTAAGAACAAGTTTGTAATTAAGAACAATAATAGTATAATACTTTTTGATATTAATGTCAATATATATTTAATAAAAAAACAATTTAAAAAAATATTTAACGTTCGTTAATAAAACGTTAAATTCTATATACAATCATGTGAAATAACGAGTTAGAAAAAGTAACGTAATTTAAAAATAATTGTTCTGTTTATAGAATTTTTAAATTATGGTATAATACTCATTAATTAGAGAAGAATATTATGAAGGAAGATAATGGATACAATTATAAGAAAAGAAGAAGAAAGAGATTATGAAAGAGTTATAGAGATAGCAAGAGATGCTTTTTGGGATCTATATTTTCCAGGAACAGATATTCCTACGATCATTAATAAATTACATAAGAGTTCAGATCTTATAAAGGATTTAACTTATATAATAGAGGTTGATGGTCAAGTGGAAGGTGGAATTTTCTATACTTTATCAACAGTTGTAGATTCTGAAGAAAATAGGCATCAAACAATATCTTTTGGACCTGTATTTATCTCTAAAAAATTTCAAAACCAAGGACTAGGAAAAAAATTGATAGAATATACTATTGAGAAGGCAAAGGAGCAAGGATATAAGGGAATATTGACTTTAGGTTATCCATACTACTATAAGAGTTATGGTTTTTTAGGAGGAAAAAATTATAACATATCTATGCCAGATATGAAATTTTATAAGGGGCTTTTAGTGCTTCCTTTGTATGCTGAAGCTTTAAAAGAGATATCGGGATATGTATTGTTTTCAAAAGACTTAGAAGCAACTCCAGAAGAGATAGAAGAGTTTGAAAAGAGATTTCCATACAGAGAAAAGGGATTTCAAGAGAGTCAATTGGAGTATCAAAAAGCTTGTATAGAATTAGATGAATAAAATTACAAAAGGTGCCCTAAATAGAGCACCTTTTATAATTACTTAATCAACTTATTTTAATGTATCAACAACATTCATTTTTATAGCTTTGAACTTACAAGTATCAAAACAGATTCCACAACCAACACATTTATCAGTTATTACGTGGTGTTTCTCTTTTACAGCTCCTTCGATAGCTCCAACAGGACACTTTCTAGCACAAGCTGTACATCCTTTACAGTTGTCTTCTATAATTTCAGCTTTTTTAATCTCTTTAATATCGCTTACAATAGCCTTAGTAGGACACTTAGTAGCACATATTCCACAAGAGATACATTTAGCTGGATCTATCTTAGCAAGGTTGTTTTCAACTGTGATAGCTCCAACAGGACAGTTCTTAGCACATATTCCACAACCGATACAAGCTACAGAACAAGCTTTTTTAGCGTTAACACCTTTTTCTTTAGAAGAACAAGTAACAGTAACTTTTTTACTTTGTGGTAACATAGCTATTACCTTCTTAGGACAAGCTTTTTGACAAAGTCCACAAGAGATACATTTATCCTCATCAACTTCAGCTATTCCATTAGCATTAACTTTAATAGCTCCAACAGGACAAACTTTTTCACAATCTCCATGACCTAAACATGAGTAAACACAAGACTTGTCTCCACCAGCATAAAGCATCATAGCAGCACAAGTTTGAAGTTCTCCATCAAAATCATATATTTTAGAAGTCTTAGTGTTGTCACCTTGACATAAAACTCTAGCTACAACTTTTTCACCAGAAACATCTACAGATGCTCCCATAATCTCTCCAATTTTTGCCGCTACAGCAGCTCCACCAGGTGCACATAATGACATAGGTGCTCCCTCTTCAACTATTGCAGCTGCATATCCAGAACATCCTGGATATCCACATCCTCCACAGTTTGCTCCAGGAAGAATTCCACTAATCGCTTCTATTTTAGGATCTACTTGAACTTCGAATTTAATTGAAGCAAAAGCTAGGAAAAGTCCCATTGCAAGTCCTGTTAACCCCAGCACAATTGCTGGTATTAATATCGCTTCCATATTTACCTCCAATAATTATTAAATTTTCATACCACTGAATCCCATAAATGCCATAGCAAGTAAACCTGCACAGATGAAGGCAATTGGAATTCCTTTAAATGGTGCTGGGATAGCAGAATACTCTATTCTTTCTCTTATACCAGCAAGTAGAACCAATGCAAGTGAGAATCCTACTGCAACTGCGAAACCATTTACAAGAGTTTCAATAAAGTTGTATTCAGATTGAATATTGATGATTGCAACCCCTAGTACAGCACAGTTTGTAGTTATAAGAGGTAGGAAAACTCCCAACGCTTTATAAAGTGATGGTGATGTTTTAGCAATAGCCATCTCAACGAATTGAACTAATGCTGCAATTATTAGAATAAAAGCAATAGTTTGTAGATATTCCAATCCAAAAGGAGCTAATATAAAATGATAAACAAGCCAAGTTACTGCAGATGCAATAGTTATAACGAATGTAACAGCCATTCCCATTCCTAAAGAGGCATCAACTTTCTTAGAAACTCCCATAAATGGACAACATCCTAAGAACTTAGCAAAAATAACGTTATTTATAAAAATTGAACCAATAATGATACTAAATAAACTACCAAAACTCACGATTATCCCTCCTTACTCTTTTTCATATCAAGATAGTTAAGGAAAGCTTTGATGAAAGCAATTGTAATAAATGCTCCAGGAGCTAGTATGAATATAAGAGCTGGTGAATATGATTCAGGTGTAACTCTTAATCCGAATATAGTTCCGTTTCCTAAAACCTCTCTAATCATTCCTAAAACTGTTAATGCAAGAGTAAATCCAAGTCCTGATCCAATACCATCTAAGAAAGATGCGAATACTCCATTTTTAGATGCAAAACTTTCAGCTCTTCCAAGTACAATACAGTTAACAACGATAAGAGGAATAAATAGTCCTAGTACCTTATATAAATCAGGAGTATATGCTTCCATAACCATTTGTACTATAGTAACTAGAGAAGCAATAATCATAATATATGCTGGTATTCTAACTTGTGAAGGAATTACGCTCTTAAGAGCAGAAATAATTAAGTTAGAACAAGCAAGAACTGCAATAACAGCTAATCCCATAGATAGACCATTCATTGCTGAACTTGTAACTCCAAGTGTTGGACATAGTCCTAAAAATAGTACAAATATAGGGTTTTCTTTAAAAATTCCTGATAATATTATTTTTCCATAATTATTTTTCATTATTTACTCACCCCAGTTTCATAAGCTTTTAAAGCTCTCATAAGTCCTGTATAAACAGCGTTAGGAGATATTGTAGCTCCAGCAAAGGCGTCAACAGATTTATTAAATTCATAAGAAGAATTTTTTCCAATCCAGTGATCTTGCCACTCTATTCCAGCTATTTTAGCTCCTAGTCCTGGAGTTTCAGCTTGGTTAATAACTCTTACTCCAGCAATTGTACCATCTAAGTTAATTCCAAGAGTAAATGTGATATTTCCTGCATATCCAGGTTGAGCAACTGTTACAACATATCCAACTTTGTTTCCATTAGCATCATATCCAGGAACAAAAGATAGATCTTCAACATCAATTGCCTCAGCAACTTTAAACTCATTAGCTGAAGTTAAAACTTGTTTTTTAGCTTCATTTTGTGCTTTTTCATTGTTTTGAGCAATAACAACTTTAGTAAAATCATTAACTAATCCTAAGATTCCTGCTGAGACTGCAGCTATAACTAATAGAACTAGTCCATAATGTACAAATCTATTTTTCATTAGCTTTCACCTCACCAAATTTTTTAGGTTTAGTATATCTATTGATTAGAGGTACAACTCCATTCATAATTAAGATAGAGTATGCAACTCCCTCAGGATATCCACCTTTCATTCTTATAGTAGAGATTAGAAGTCCTAATAGTAAAGCATAGATTATCTTACCTTTGTTAGTGTAAGGACTTGTAACCATATCAGTAGCCATATAGAAAGCTCCTAAGAAAAGTCCTCCAGATAGTATATGCATTACAGGATCTCCACCCATAGCCCAAGTTAAAACGAATACAGTTCCAATTATAATTGCAGGAACTTTCCAATCAATTTGCTTTTTATAGATTAGGTATATTCCACCTATTAATAATGCAAGTGCTGAAGTCTCTCCTAAACATCCACCCATTCTTCCAATGAAAGCTTGTAAATATTGGTTTCCACCTTCTAATAGAACAGAATCTAGGTTAATACCTCTCTTCATAGCATCAAGTACTGTAGCTCCAGCTTTTCCATCATAAGCAAATGTAGTGATAGCTACTGGCCAAGATGCTTGAACGAAAGCTCTTCCTACTAAAGCAGGGTTGAATACATTGTGTCCAAGCCCTCCAAATACCATTTTACCTAAACCAATTGATACCACACAACCAACAACTACATATTGTAGTGGCATAATAACTGGAATTACAAAAGCAAATAATATACCTGTAATAATAGCACTTCCATCAAATATAGATGGCTCTTGTCCCATTACTTTTTGACATAAATACTCTGTAACCATACAAGTAAGTATAGATACAGCAGTTACTATAAATGCTCTTATACCAAATACATAAACAGCAAATAGAAACGCTGGTATTAATGATATAATTACATCATACATTACTTTTTCAACTGTTTCTGATGTTCTTATATGAGGCGATGGCCCCATCTTTAAAATATTAGTCACTTTACCCTCCTGTAACTTAATAACAATTTAGTTATAATTATTTCTATTTTTTCATTGCTCTTAATTTAGATTTTCCTATTTTAATAGCTTCAGTTAGTGGTCTATTAGCTGGACAGATGTATGCACAAGATCCACACTCAATACAATCCATTAAGCTGAATTGTCCAAGTTGTTCCCATTGCTCAAAAGCAGCAAGTCTTGCAAACATAAGAGGCTCTAATCCCATAGGACAAGCTTCTACACACTTTCCACACCCAATACAAGATTTAGGTTTGTAAGGATTTGTTTCCTCTCTAGTAAGAGCTAATAGTCCAGAAGTTCCTTTTATAACAGGGGCATCTTCAGAGAATTGAGCCATTCCCATCATAGGTCCTCCCATTACAAGCTTATCAACTATCTCTCTATTTACTCCACAATAATCCAATAGATAAGAGAATGGTGTTCCAATAGCTATTTTAACGTTTTTAGGTGTAGCAATAGCTTTTCCTGAAACAGTAACAACTTTCTCTATTAATGGGATACCATTAACGATACCATCATATATAGCAGCAGCAGTACCAGTATTTTGAACTACAACTCCAACAGCAGATGGAAGTTTTCCAGATGGAACCTGTCTATCTAGAACAGCTTTAATAAGTTGTTTTTCTCCTCCTTGAGGGTATTTTGTTTTTAAAGGTGCTATCTGAATTCCAGTTCCTTCAGCAGCTTTTTTCATAGAAGCAATAGCTTCAGGTTTATTCTCTTCAATACCTACTATGGCATTGTTTATTCCAAGAATTTTCTTTATAATTTGGATACCGTTTATTATCTTTTCTGGGTGCTCAAGCATAAGTCTGTTATCTGAGTTTAGATAAGGCTCACACTCAGCTCCGTTAAGTAATAGAGTATCAATTTTAGCATCAGCTGGTGGATTAAGTTTGATATGAGTAGGGAAACTAGCTCCTCCAATACCAACGATACCTTTCTCTCTAATCATAGCAAGTAGATCTTTTTTGTCAGCAGCTTCCCAGTTTTCGATTTTAGGTAGCTCTGCCCAAGTCTCTTGTTCATCATTTTCAATAATGATAGTTTTAATTCTTCCCATTAAAGGAAAAACGTGTTCTTCTATCTTCTTGATTGTTCCACTTACTGGAGAGTGAATAGGTGATGACATAAAAGCTTGAGAATCAGCTATTTTTTGTCCCTTTAAAACCTTGTCTCCAATAGCTACAGTTGGATCTAGTGGTGATCCGATATGTTGTAATAATGCGATATACAACATTTTTGGTGCTTTCAGTTCTTCAACAGCCATATTTTCTGTTTGAATTTTATTTTCAGGTGGATGCACTCCTCCTCTGAAACCAAAAAATTTCATACAAAATCTCCTTTCAACTTTAAAGTTAATTACTACTAAACTAAGTTTATCATATTTATTACTATTTAACAACATATTTTCGATATTTTTTTAATCACTTTTTGTTATATTTTTGCATTATTTTTCCTAAATCCAGATCTAAAGCTATGTCTATGGCACATTTAGCAGCTGTCTCAATCATTAATGTTACCTCTTTTTGTTCACTTTTATCAAACTGTCCTAGTACAAAATCAATAGTATTGTCCTTTCCTCTACCTATACCACATTTTATACGTAAAAATTGATCTCCAAGATGTGATATAATCGACTTTATACCGTTGTGCCCACCAGAACTTCCCTTCTCTTTTACTCTCAATTTTCCAACAGGAAGATCCATATCATCATAGATAACAATTAACTCTTTTTTTGGATCTATTTTATAAAAATTAACAACTTCTATGATAGAATTTCCACTTAAATTCATAAAAGTTTGTGGTTTTAAAAATAGTATTTTCTCACCATCAACTATCTTTTCACTTAAAAGTCCTTGAAATTTCTCCCTTTCATTTGTTATTCCAAGTTCTTTTTGAAGTTGATTAATTACTTCAAATCCTATATTATGTCTTGTTTTTTCATATTTATTCCCTGGATTTCCAAGTCCAACAATCAGTTTCATTATTTTGTAATCTCCTTTTTAACATTCAGCATTAAATGTAAATTTAGCTAAACCACCCAATGAAGTTTCTCTGTATTCCTGTTTTAAATCCTTACCTGTTTCTCCCATAGTTCTAACAACTTGATCAAATGTAACCTTATGTTTTCCATCAGTATATAGGCTGTAAGCAGCAGCGTCTAAAGCTCTAGCAGAAGCAGCAGCATTTCTCTCTATACAAGGCACTTGAACATATCCACCTACAGGGTCACAAGTCAATCCAAGATGATGTTCTAAAGCCATCTCTGCAGCATATTCTATCTGAGCAAGAGATCCACCTAAAAGGAAACAAGCCATAGCAGCAGCCATTGAACAAGCAGAACCTATCTCAGCTTGACAACCACCTTCAGCACCTGATATTGTAGCATTCTCTTTGATCAAGTTTCCAATAAGACCAGCTACAGCTAAGCTTCTTAAGATCTCGTCTTCACTTAGATCATACTCCTCTCTCATAGCGTATAAAAGTCCTGGGATAACTCCACAAGCACCACAAGTAGGAGCAGTAACAACTCTTCCTCCAGCTCCATTTTCCTCTGAAACAGCAAGTGTATAGGCAAATATTCTACCTAAGAAACCACCTCTACTGTGATTATTTCTAGCCTTTCTATAGAAGTTAGAAGCTTTTCTAGGGTATTTTAAACTTCCTGGAAGGATACCAGTTGTAGAGATTCCCTTTTCAACCGCAGCTTTCATAGCCTCCCAAATCTCTTTTAGGAATGGAAAAATCTCCTCTCCTTCACACTCTACTACATACTCCCAATACTCTTTTTGATTCTCTTCACACCACTGTTGAATGTCTTTCATAGTATTTAAAGTATACACAGATAGAGCTCCTTTTCTCTCTTGGTAATGCTCCATTATAGTTCCACCACCAACAGAGAATACCAACCATTCATCTATCTGCTTATTATCTTTGTCAAATGCTTTAAAAAGCATTCCATTAGTATGGTATCTATGAACAATTTCAGGTTTCCAAACTATATCAGTAGGAATAGGTTTCATAGTCTCAATTATTATCCAGTCAGTAAGATGTCCTTTACCAGTAAGTGCTAGAGAACCATATAGTTCAACTTCAAATTTTGTGGCATTTGGATTTTTTGCTTTAAATTTTTTAGCTGCTCTCTCTGGACCCATTGTATGAGAACTTGAAGGTCCATTTCCTATCTTAAACAACTCCTTTAAACTATCCATTCTAACCTCCTTAAGTATATAAAATTTTTGTTAACCATTTAAAAAAAAGTGAAGAAAGCTAGAAAAACTCCTTTTCAAGCTTTTTTCACTTTGTTAATTTATGCTTGTCTGATCTCACCTTTATAATCTTTTGAGATAGTTGTAAGTATTTTTTCGATTGCAGTACTTATCTCTTTTTCATCAAGAGTTTTTTCTTTATTTCTAAGTACGATACTAAGAGCTACAGATTTTTTATCTGCGTCTATTCTCTCTCCCTCATAAACGTCAAAAATATTGATGTTTTCAATAATAGGAGATACTCTTTTTAAGTTTTCTACCATATTACCAACAAGTACATCTTTAGAAAGAACAATTGCAAGGTCTCTAGTAACTTCTGGATACTTGACAATCTTCTCATATTTAGCTTGACCTTTCATATATTTTGTACATTTAGTAAGGTCTAATTCAGCTATATATACTCTCTCTCTCTTTATCTCCATCTTCTCTTGAACATCAGGATGTATCTCTCCAAAGATTCCAATAGTGTCATTACCTATCTTAATCTCTGCACTTCTTCCTGGATGGAAATTACAGTTACTGCTTCTTTCAAGTTTGTATCTAGCTATACCTAGGTACTCCATAAGCTTCTCTACATAACCTTTAAGAGTGTAGAAATCATAAGCTTCTGGTTTTGGATTCCATAGAGTTCTCTCAGGTCTACCAGAAAGTCCAATACAGATTCTAAGATCTTCATCAGCTAACTCTTCAGCTGGAGTAAATACTCTAGAAACCTCACATAATCTAAGATCAAATTGATTTCTATTGATATTATCTCTTATGTTAGCAAGTAAACTCCACATTAGAGTAGGTCTAAGTATAGACATATCTTCACTTAATGGGTTTTTGATCTCGATAACCCTATCTTTTATATTAAGTATATCCACTACATTTTTAGGAATAAAAGAGTAGTTTATAACCTCTTGAAGTCCGATCTCTCTTAAAATTTCCTTTGTATTATCTATCAAATCAATATTTGGAGCTTTTTTACCAGCTTGTATATTTTCAATTGGCATAACAGCTTCAATATTTTCAAATCCATACATTCTAATAACTTCTTCATAGATATCAGCAGTTCTAGTTAGATCTCCTCTATATGTAGGTGGAGTGATAACTAGAGTATCTTGAGAAAGTGTCTTAATTCCAAGTCCTAAGTTACTTAAGATCTTTCCAACAATCTCAGGAGAAAGCTCTTTTCCTATGAATTTATTTAATTTTTGTAAGCTTAGTGGGATCTCATATTTTTGTGGCTTTTCAACATATCTATCAATAGCTCCATCTAGGATCTCTCCACCAGCTAATTCAGCAATAAGAGCAGCTGCTCTCTCACTAGAATCAGGAATATTCTCTATATCAGTTCCTCTCTCATTTCTATAAGATGAATCAGTAGAGATTCCAAGTTTTCTTCCTGTTTTTCTAATATTTTCAGGAGTGAAGTATGCTACTTCTAAGAATACATTTTTAGTTTCTGAAGTGATTTCAGTTCCAACTCCACCAATAATTCCAGCAATAGCAGTAACTTTTTCATCATCAGCTATAACTAATTCTCCATTTAATTCTCTTTCAACACCATCAAGAGTTACTATTTTTTCACCCTCTTTAGCAGCTCTAACTGTAATACTTCCATTAGCTACTTTATCTAGGTCAAAAGCGTGCATAGGTTGATTATATTCAAACATTACAAAGTTAGTAATATCAACTATATTGTTGATAGGTTTTAATCCCATAGCTCTAATTCTTTTCTTAAGCCATTCAGGAGATTCACCAACAGTAACGTTTCTGATAACTCTTCCCATATATCTCTTACATCTTTCTTTATCTTCGATAGTAACTTTAGCAACAGTTGTAGTAGGATCAATAGCCTCTGTATAAGTTACAGAAGGGTATTTTACCTTTCTACCATAGTAAGCAGCTATCTCTCTAGCTATACCTATATGAGATAGGCAATCTGGTCTGTTAGGAGTTATTTCAAGTTCAAAAATAACGTCATCTAGACCCATATATTTTCTATACTCTTCTCCAATAGGTGCATCTTCAGGAAGGATTATAATTCCATCTCCATCTTCTCCAATACCAAGTTCAACTTGAGAGCATAGCATACCATAAGATTCTACATCTCTAATTTTACTCTTTTTAATTTTGAAATCTCCAGGAAGTACAGCACCAATTTTAGCTACAACAACCTTATCTCCTAATTTATGGTTTGGAGCTCCACAAACTATTTGTAAAACCTCTTCATTTCCAACATCTACTTTAACAAGAGTTAACTTGTCAGAGTTAGGGTGTTTTCCATACTCTACAATGTGTCCTATAACTACATTGTCAAGATCTTTACCTTGAATTTCGATAGCCTCAACCTCTTGCCCTATCATAGTCAAAGCGTTATCTAATTCTTTTAAATCTTCTTTTATATCAACATACTGTTTTAACCAGTCTAAAGAAATTAACATTACTCTCCTCCAGAATTACTTAAATTGTTTTAAAAATCTTACATCATTTTCAAAGAAAGCTCTTAAGTCATTTATTCCACGTCTTAACATTGCCACTCTCTCTATACCCATACCAAAGGCAAATCCACTTACCTCTTCTGGATCATAACCAACAGCTTTTAGAACCTCAGGGTCAACCATTCCACAACCCATTATCTCTACCCAACCACTATCTTTACACATTCTACAACCTTTACCTTTACATACAGCACACTGTATATCTACCTCAGCAGAAGGCTCTGTGAATGGGAAGAAGTGAGGTCTAAATCTAACTTCAGTATCTCCAAACATTTTCTTTAATGACTCAGTTAAAATAGCTTTAAAGTTAGCAAATGAAATGTTTTCACCAATCATTAAACCTTCCATTTGATGGAACATAGGTGTATGAGATATATCGTAGTCAGGTCTATAAACCTTACCAGGACAGATCATTCTAAATGGTGGTTTATGCTCAAGCATGTATCTAACTTGAACTGGTGAAGTTTGAGTTCTTAAAACAACATCATCATTGATATAGAATGTATCAGTAATATCTCTTGAAGGATGAGTTTCAGGAATATTTAATGCATCAAAATTGTATTTTACATACTCCACTTCAGGTCCATCAGCTACATCAAATCCCATATCTATGAATATATTTTTCATAAAATTCATAGTATCAGTTATTGGGTGTGTAGTTCCTAATACATTTCTTTTTCCAGGAAGAGTTATATCAATAACCTCTTCAGCTAATCTTTGATTTTTCTCTTTTTCTTTCAATTCCATATTTTTAGACTCTAATTTAGAGTTGATAAACTCTCTCAACTCATTAACTAATTGTCCAACTATTGGTCTCTCCTCAGGAGTAAGATTTTTCATCCCTTTTGAAATTTCAGTTAACTCCCCTTTTTTCCCAAGTAATTTTACTCTAATTTCTTCTAATTCTAGTAAAGATTCTGCTTTTTCTATGCTAAGATTAGCAGTTTCTTTAAGTTGTGCTACCTTTTCTTTCATTTTTCCTCCCTAGTTTAAAAGGCTTTTATATTTAAAAATTTTATATACTTTTATGAAAAAATTCAATATCTTTTTCAGTAATATTTAAAATTCCATATTCATTGTCATATACAGCACCTGGGTTAAATAATATAATACCATCTTTTTTTGAAATATATGGGATGTGAGTATGACCAAAAATAACAATATTACAATTTAATCTTTTTCCTCTCTCCTCGATAGAATCATAGGAGAATTTTACTCCATATTCGTGACCATGAGCCAGAAGGATCTTAGATCCTTCTAGCTCAATTATCACTTCATCTTCATATCTTCTGTCGAAAATATCACAATTTCCCCGAACTATATAGTATTTAGAGTCAGGGTACAGATAGGAAAGCTCCTCCCCGTCAGTACTATGATCTCCAGCACAGATAACAACATCTGGTTGCTCTTTTTTATAAATATTAATCAATGTATTTAATCTTTTGTGTGAATCCGAAATTATTAAAACTTTCATTTTTAACTCTTATCCTATAAATATAGGAGCCTTTCCTTTTTCTAATAATTTAATACCATTTTTACCTATTATCTTTTCAAAGAAATAACTTCTACTTAGATTTCCCATAATTAGTAAGTCAGCACCATCTACTTTTTTCAAAATCTCTTCAAAATTATTTGTTACTAACTCTTCATGTTTAATTTTTTTATTGTGTTCCTCTAGATATTCAATCAATATATTTTCCTCAATCTCTTTATTAATAGCAAAAGATGAGAACTCATTGATGTGTGGGAAGATATTTATAAAGTGATAGCAACTTCTGTTGATTTTGACACCATTGTCGTTAGCTATAACTATGTTATTCATATGAGATAGAGGTTTTTCACCAATCAAGAATATTGATTTGTAATTTCCTTTTAATATACTTACCTCATTTTCATTTAAAATATCATTTTTTCCCATAATAAGAATATCACATCTTTTCATATGTTCTGTGACAATTTCAGGTACAAGCCCAATATCTATTACAAGTTCAGAAGCAACCCCTTTTTCTTTCAGTAGTTTTTTGATACTTTCGATTTCACCTTTTTCAACCTCGTCCCAACCTTGAGATATAACAGGAGCTCTACCAGCCATCATAAAACCATCTGTTGTAGTTAATAGCTTCTCTCTTGACATATCTTTGATGTAAAGGGGATAGATTTTAAAGCCAAACTCTTTTTCCAAATAAACTGCACTGTCAATTAAATTTTCTCTTTCAATTTCATTTCCAAATAAAACTAATGCTCTTTTCATAGATATCACCCCATTTAAAATGTAAGTTGATTAAATATAATTATTCCACTGTTTCCTCTATCATCTCTTCCTCTTCAGAAGGTTGATTTTCCTCAGTAGTTATAACCTCACTTGAAACTGTACTAACTGCTTCGATTTTATCTAATTCATCATCAGCATCTTCAGACTTAACTCTAGTAATAGAAACAACTTTTTCATCTTTTCCATTGACCTTCATAATGATTACACCTTGAGTAGCTCTACCATATAGGACAATATCCTCTACAGCTATTCTTATAACTACTCCAGAAGATGTGATAGCCATTAACTGCTCACCTTGTGTAACAGAAAGGACAGATACAACAGCACCAGTCTTAGGATTACATCTTAAATTGATAACTCCCTTACCAGTTCTAGATTGTGCTGGATACTCATATATCTTACTTCTCTTACCATAACCGTTCTCTGTGATAGTTAAGATACTGCTATTTTCAGCATCTTTTATAAGTAGAGCAGAAACAACTGTATCATTGTCTCTAAGAGTTAACCCTTTTACTCCCATAGTATCTCTACCAGTATGTCTTACTTGTTCACAAGAGAATCTGATAGAGTAACCATTTTGAGTAGCTATTAATAGCTCCTCTTTATCTATATTTTCAATAAGTCCAACATATATTATGTCGTCGTCATCTTTTAATTTAATAGCTTTTAAACCAGAAACATTTATATTTTTAAATTCGCTTAGGTTAGTCTTTTTAACAATTCCATCTTTAGTTACGAAGATAACCTCGTTCTCATTAGAGAAATCTCTAGTCTTGATGATAGCTCTAATTTTCTCATCATCTCTAAGCTTGATGATATTACCTATCAATCTACCTCTAGATTGTTTAGATGTCTCAGGAATCTCATACACTTTTATATTGTGTACTCTTCCCTGGTTTGTAAAGATTAAAAGTGTATCTAGGTTGTTAGCTGACTCAATATTCTCTACAAAGTCATCTTCAACAGTATTTTGACTAGCTACTCCCTTTCCACCTCTTCTTTGAGCTTTGTACTTGCTTAACTCCATTCTCTTAACATAACCTTTATTAGTGAATGTAAGTATTACAGCCTCATCTTTGATAAGATCCTCTTGAGTTATCTCTTTTCTCTCTTTTTCAATGACAGTTCTTCTCTCATCATTGTATTTATCTTTTAACTCTTGAAGTTCAGTTTTCATAATCTCATATATTCTTGAATCATTAGCTAAAATATCTCTCAATTCAGCAATATATTTTTCAATCTCTTGATATTCAGCCTCAACCTTATCTCTCTCTAATCCAGTTAATCTTTGTAGCTTCATATCAAGTATGGCTCTAGCTTGTACATCTGTAAAACCATATTTTTCTACTAGTTGTTCTCTAGCTTGGTTACCATCAGAGGCACCTCTAACCAATTCAATAATTCTATCTATATTATTAAGAGCAATTCTATAACCTTGTAATATGTGTGCTCTCTTCTCTGCTTTTTCTAAGTTGAACTTAGTTCTTCTTGTGATAACTTCAAATCTATGTTTGATATACTCTTCAATGATCTGTTTTAAGTTCAATACCTTTGGAGTATTGTTTACAAGAGCCAGCATAATTATACCGAATGTATTTTGCAACTCTGTGTATTTGTAAAGTTTATTTAGAATTAATTCAGGCTCCTCACCTTTCTTTAACTCAATAACAACTCTGATACCATCTCTATCTGACTCATCTCTAAGATCTGATATACCAACTATCTTTTTATCCTTTACTAGATCAGCAATTCTCTCAATAAGAGTAGATTTATTAAGTTGATATGGGATTTCTTTTATTATAATATTTATTTTTCCATTTTTCAACTCTTCAATATCAATTTTACCTCTTACTCTTACTTTTCCTCTACCTGTCATATAAGCATCTTTAATACCCTTATCTCCATCTATGATAGCTCCAGTAGGGAAGTCAGGTCCTTTTATATACTCCATTAGATCAAGTGGAGTTAGATCTGGATTTTCAATAAGAGCTAAAGTTCCATCTACAACCTCTCCTAGATTGTGAGGAGGGATATTAGTAGCCATACCAACAGCTATTCCAGTTGCTCCATTTAAAAGTAAGTTAGGAAGTTTAGCAGGTAAAACTGTAGGCTCATCCAATGAATCGTCAAAGTTTTTTCTAAAATCAATAGTATTTTTATCTATATCCTCTAGAAGTTCATTACTTATCTTAGCCATTCTAGCCTCAGTATATCTCATTGCAGCTGCAGAATCTCCATCGATTGATCCAAAGTTTCCATGTCCAGAGATCAAAGGATATCTGTAGTTGAAATCCTGAGCCATTCTAACCATTGTTCCATAAACAGCAGAGTCACCGTGAGGGTGGTACTTACCTAGTACTTCCCCGACGATTCTGGCTGATTTTTTATATGGTTTATCAAAACTCATACCAAGTTCATTCATAGCAAATAGTATTCTTCTATGTACAGGTTTCATTCCATCTCTTACATCTGGAAGAGCTCTACTTACAATAACACTCATTGAATAATCAAGGTATGATTCTTTCATTTCATCTTCTATGTATCTATTATTTATATTCGACATACGATTATTTCTCCTCTTAATCTTAATTTTACCTTCAGTAGATTATACCACATAAATCAATATATATGTGTATTATACGAAGGATTTTTCTATCTATTAAATATCTAAGTTTTTAACGTATTCAGCATTCTCTTCAATAAACTCTCTTCTAGGATCAACCTTGTCTCCCATCAGTTTATCAAATAGCATATCAGCTGCTCTAGCATCATCTATAGTCACTTTTAATAGAGTTCTATTTTGAGGATCCATAGTTGTTTCCCAAAGCTGTTCAGGATTCATCTCTCCCAATCCTTTATATCTTTGAAGAGTATATCTTTTGTCCTCTCCTTCAAAAGCTTCAGTTATCTCTTTTAATTCTCTATCAGAGTAAGCATATTTGATCTGTTTACCATAAGATATCTTGTAAAGTGGTGGCTGAGCAATAAATACGTTTCCATTGTAGATTAATTCCACCATATATCTGTATATAAATGTTAATAAAAGAGTTCTGATGTGAGCACCATCAACGTCGGCGTCAGTCATAAGAATGATCTTACCATATCTAAGTTTTTCTAAGTTAAAGTTATCTCCAATACCTGTACCAAAAGCAGTGATCATAGCTCTTACCTCATTATTTTCAAGAGCTCTGTGAAGACCAGCTTTCTCAACGTTTAGTATCTTACCTCTCAATGGAAGTATAGCCTGATGAGATCTATCTCTTCCCTGTTTAGCAGATCCACCAGCTGAATCTCCCTCAACTATATAAAGTTCGCACTCTTCAGGATTCTTAGATGAACAGTCAGCTAATTTTCCTGGTAGAGATCCAACTTCTAAAGCAGATTTTCTAAGAACTAACTCTCTAGCTCTTTGAGCTGCCTCTCTAGCTTTCTTAGAGTTTAATATCTTCTCAATTATAACCTTTGTATCGCTAGGATTATCCTCTAAAACAACTTTTAATTGAGATCCAACTATAGTTGAAACTACTCCAGTCACTTCAGAGTTACCAAGTTTTGTTTTTGTTTGCCCTTCAAATTGTGGCTGAGGAACTTTTACAGAAACAATAGCTGTAACACCTTCTCTAATATCATTTCCCTGTAATTTTCCATCTTTCTCTTTCAAGAATCCTTGTGCCTTACCAATGTCGTTAATTATTCTAGTAAGAGCAGTTCTAAATCCTTGTACATGAGTACCCCCCTCATGTGTGTTGATGTTATTTACAAATGAGTAGATTATTTCAGACTGATTAACTGTGTATAAAAATGCTACCTCAACACCGATATTATCCACTTCACCAGTCATATAGATAGGCTCTTTTATAAGTTTTTCAGTATCTTCAGTTATCTCTCTTAAGAAATCTCCAATACCTCCTTCAAATTCAAAAACCTCCTTTTTAAATGGTTCTTTTCTTGAATCTGTAAGAGTTATAACAAGCCCTTTATTTAGATATGCTAACTCTTTTAATCTATTCTTTAAAGTGTTGTAATCATAGATTAAAGTTTCAAATATCTCATAGTCAGCTTTGAATCTTACTGTTGTTCCATGGTCATCAGATAGACCGATCTCTTTTACATCCTCTTGAGGTATACCTCTATCATATTTTTGGTACCAGATTTTCCCCTCTTTTTTAACCTCTACTTCTAACCATTGAGAAAGAGCATTAACTACAGATACTCCAACTCCGTGAAGTCCTCCAGAAACCTTGTAGTTATCATTTTCAAATTTTCCTCCAGCATGTAAAACTGTAAGAACTATCTCAAGAGCAGACTTACCATATTTAGGGTGGATACCAACTGGGATACCTCTTCCATTATCCACTACTTCAATAACGTTGTCTGGAAGTATATTCACCTCAATGTGAGTACAATATCCAGCAAGAGCTTCGTCCACAGCGTTATCCACTATCTCCCAAACTAAATGGTGCAATCCTCTTTCTGATGTTGTTCCTATATACATTCCTGGTCTTTTTCTTACTGCTTCTAATCCTTCAAGGACTGTTATGTCTTCCGCTTGATAATTATTACTCACTTTCTACCTCCAATTATATTAAAAAATTCATTACATCTACTGAAAAGCGTTTGAGTCCCATAAGAGGTAACATATACCTTCCTATCAGTGAGGACAACACTTTTTTTATCTTTTAGAGTTAATTCTACTAACTCCTTATGTTTGAGTTCATTTTGAAAGAACTCGATATTTTCGCTACTTTGAATATGTATATAATCAATAATAAGCAAAATATCCTTTGTGGGAATCATAAGATTATTTTCTAAAAAAAGATACATTACTCATCTTCTTCATCAGATAATCCATTATCTTTTATGTATTTTTTAGCATTTCCATTGTCTATACAGACCTTACAGAACAACTCTTCTCCCTCATATAGCATCCCACAAACTTTACACTTTTTAAAACCATGAGTTAGGAGATAGTTCTCTCTCTCTAAAGCCATCTTACTAAGTGCAGCGACCTTCTCTAAAATTCTATTATTTAAAGTCTCTCCAGTCAGAGAGGAAAGATCATTTTTATTCTCTACATCATTATTATTGTCAGTAGTACTTGGGATATTTTCCTCTGTATCTACCTTTGCTAGATAAGCCTCTCTATTTTCATCTAGCTTACCAGATTTTATAATGATATCCTGTATAATATCCTCATCAAAATACTCATTTATAATCTTGATATATCTATTTTTTTCAAGTGTAAAGTGATGAACAAAGACAGGACTTTTAACTCTGATGTGTAGGACACCATCTTTTATAAAATCAGGTTGGCACTCCTTACATATCTTACCTACAATCTTACTCCATTCAGATTTAAGTATCCCCTCTTTAAGACGTCTGCTTTTTTTTACAGCAACATCTATCATATCACTAACATTACTTAATTTCTCGGCCATATTCAATTTCACCACTTTCTACATAAAAATCTTTGGAGTCTATTCCCAATTTATTTGTTGAACTCAAGAGCACTTGAATATTTCTTTTTTCAAGATAATTTAAGATACTATCCTTTCTATTGGAATCAAAATAAGATGATATATCATCAATAATAAGCACAGGATTTTCCTTTTTTTCTCTGATTATCATATCAATTTCAGAGAGTTTCAAAGAGAAAATTATAGATTTTTTCTCACCTTGAGAAGCAGTAGACTTTGCTTCATGTCCATTGAGAATAAAAAGAAAATCATCTTTTTGAGGTCCACACAGAGAGAAACCATATCTTTTTTCTTGAGCAAATTTTTTCTCTATTTTTTCTCTTAAAAGTCTTTTTATATCTTCAAAAGAGAGTTTTTTGATATTTCCTAGATGACAATCATAAGATAAACTCAACTCTTTCTTATCATCAAATAGTTTTCTATAGTTTAGATTTAAGATGATTGAGATTCTTTGAACATATTCCAATCTCTTTTCAATGACCTTAGCTCCATACTTAATAAATTCCTCTTCATATATTGAGAACTCAGGATCTCTTGTTTTTTGCTCTTTTAGATATTTATTTCTAATCTTAAGAAGTTTGTTATAGTTTTTTAAATCTTGGAAATACTCATTGTTTGCTTGGGCAATTTCACCGTCAAAAAAAGTTCTCCTCACTGATGGAGAACCTGTAATTAAAACAATATCTTCAGGTATATATGTCACTATATTTAATCTTCCATAAAACTCATCATATGATATTTTTTTATTGTTGTAATAGTACTCCTTCTTTTCATTGTTAAATTTCAATGTAAGAGATTTTTCAGAGATACTATCTCTATACAAGATATATACCCCAGTCTTAGTTGAGCCATATTTCATTACCTCATTGACTTTTGAGGTTCTAAAACTTTTTCCTGTGGCATTAAAATATACAGCCTCTAACAAACTTGTCTTTCCTTGACCATTTTTTCCAAAAAATAGATTAAGTTTTGGAAAAAATTTAATATTTCCATCAATTAAATTTCTAAAGTTCACATAATTAATCTCTAATATTTCCAAAGCTTAATCCACCCTATAAAAAATTATTTAACTAAAAAAGTCTCTCCAGCAGCTTCAACCTTATCTCCAGGATACAACTTCTTTCCTCTTCTTTCTTCTATTTCACCATTTACCTTAACATTTCCGTCAAGAATAAAGAATTTTGCATCTACTCCAGTATCACACACACCAGTCCATTTCAAAAATTGATCCAACTTAATGAATTCAGTTGAAATTTTAATCTCTTTCATATTTTATCTCCTTAATATCTATAGTAATTTTTTTAAAAAAACAGTTAGCCTACTTTATAGTATATCATATTTTTAATGATTTTCCAATGTTTATCATGCTTACATCTTTGATAATATTTTCTAAAAATTTTGAAACTTGTGAAAGGTATAATAAATTGTTATTCTTTGTGATATAATATAGAAAGGGAAGGATAAAAAGAGAGGTGGAGCCTATGTATAAGTTTGTATATAATATTCCGACTAAGGTGTATTTTGGAAGTGATCAACTATCAAAATTGGGAAAGGAGATTAAAAAGCTAGGAGATAGAGTTTTAATCTGCTATGGTGGAGGATCTATAAAAAGGATTGGACTTTATGATCAAGTTTTAGAAGAGTTGAAAAAAGAGGAATTGGAGATATTTGAATTGAGTGGAATTGAGCCAAATCCAAGAGTAACCTCTGTAAATGCAGGAGCAGATATCTGTAAAAAAGAGAAGATAGATGTGCTTTTAGCAATAGGTGGAGGATCTGTAATAGATTGTACTAAGGCTATTGCAGCAGCTACTTATTATGAGGGAGATGCTTGGGATATAGTTACTAAAAAGGTTCCTGTGACAAAGTGTCTACCAATTGTAACAATCTTAACTTTAGCAGCAACAGGTTCAGAGATGGATGCTGGTGGAGTAATTAGTAATATGGAGACAAATGATAAGATCGGTGTAGCTTCACCATTGATGCAACCTAAGGTATCATTCCTAGATCCTAAGAATACATATACAGTATCTTCTTATCAAACTGCTTGTGGATCAGTGGACATACTTTCTCATATAATTGAGACGTATTTCAATACAGAGGGAAGTATGTATATGTTGGATTGTTTTATGGAAGGAATGATGAAAAGTGTTGTAAAATATGCACCAATAGCAATGAAAGATCCAGAAAATGAGGAGGCAAGAGCTAATTTGATGTGGACATCCTCTTGGGCTATAAATGGATTTGTAAGAAGTTGTCAACATTGTAGTTGGAGTTGTCACTCTATGGAACATCAACTTTCAGCTTACTATGATATAACTCATGGACTTGGATTAGGAATTGTTACTCCTCGTTGGATGAGATATATATTAGATGAAGAGAATGCACAGAGATTTAGAAATTTTGCTGTGGCTGTCTTTGGAGTGGACTCAAAATTGGATAATATGAGTGCAGCTCTAGAAGGAATAAAAAGATTTGAAGAGTTTCTATTTGTTGAGCTTGGACTTACAAGCAATTTAAAAGAGTTGGGTATAGATAGAACTCATTTTGATATAATGGCTGAAAAAGCTTGTGGAAATGGAATTTTAAAGGGATTCAAAGAGCTTAATAAAGAGGATATAAAAAGAATCTATGAAATGTGCTTAGATTAATTTAGATTATAAGAGGAAAAAAATTACTATAATTGGTAAAGTAATTTTTTTCCTTTTTTGTTATCTATTTTCTTTTTATTCTTAAAATTGTTTTAAACGTTAGAAGGAATGTGGTACTAGCTATAGTTACAGAACTTATATCAGCCAATGGTTCAGCCCAGTAGATACCCTGTACTCCAAAAAATTTTGGAAGGATAATAGCCAGTGGAACAAGAAGAATAACCTTTCTTAAAAGGGCTATAAATATTGAGTATTTAGCCTGTCCTAAAGCTAAGAATGTCCCTTGAATAGCTTGTTGTATTCCAAAGATACACATACCAAGTATGAATATAGGCATATATTTTATGGTAATTTTACTCAACTCTGGTGACTCTGTAAAAATACCTACATAGATTTCAGGAAAGAATACTCCTAAACCACCCATAATCAATGTAACACTTAGACACACTATCAATAGAGATTTAAAAGTTTGTAATACTCTTCTGATATTTTTAGCCCCATAGTTATAGCTTATTATTGGTTGTATACCTTGAGTGATACCTGAAACAGGAACAGTTATAAGTTGTAAAATACTTGTTAAAATAGACATAGAACCTACATAAATATCTCCACCATATTTTTGTAATCCAGAGTTTAGAGTTAAAAGGACAAGACTTTCAGTACTCTGCATTATAAATGGAGATACTCCTAGTGTTCCTATTTTAGAGAGTATTTTTTTATCAAATTTAAGATTTTTTGTTTTTATTTTAATAACACTTCTTTCTGAGATTAAGAAAGAAACCACCCATAAACTACTTAAGGCTTGTGAGATAAGGGTAGCTAGTGCAGCTCCTTTGACACCCATTTCCAACTTAAAGATAAAGATGGGATCTAGGATTATATTTGTTACAGCACCAATGAGTACGGATAGCATGGCAGTTTTAGCATTTCCTTGCCCACTTATAAAGGTATTTAAACCAAGAGAGAGCATAACAAAAATAGTTCCACACAGATATAGAGTTATATAATCATTTGCATAGTGAATTATATTGCTACTAGCACCAAAAGCATAGAGAAGTGGTAACTTAAAAATTTGGAAAAAAATTGTTAAAACTACTGAAAAAAGTAGAAGTAGAGCACAACTGTTTCCCAAGATCTTCTCAGCCTTATCATAATCTTTGGCTCCTAAAAATATAGATGCTAAAGGGGCACCTCCCTGTCCAGCAAAGGCACTAAAAGCAGAGACTACCATAATTATAGGAAAGGTAACTCCAACACCTGTAAGTGCTAGTGAACCAATCCCCTCTATGTGACCAATATATACCCTATCTATAATGTTGTAGAGTACATTTATCAATTGAGCTAGGACAGAGGGTATAGCCATAGTGACAAACAACTCTTTTAATGGGGCTTTTTCTAATTTTGTAGCTGTATTATTCATCTTTCACTCCTATTTTATATATTTAAAAAAATTGATAACTTTATGGAATAATTTTAACACAGAAAAAAGATAAAATATAGATAAAAGATAATTTAACTAATGATATTTAGTGGATAAAATCTCTTCAATATGCTATACTTAAAGTGATGAAAAAGAATAAAAAAGAGAGAAGGAAAGGTCATATGAGATATATAATTGTTTTATTAATTGTGTTTTCTTCAGCAGTATTTGCAGAGACAAAATTTGAAGATTTGAATAAAGATCACTGGGCTTATCCTCAGATACAATCATTGATTGATAAGGGGATAATCGTAGAGAATAGATATAGATTTGATGGGAATGAACCCATGAACAGGTATGACTTTGCTTTTAATTTGGCCAAAGCTCTGGACTATGTGGATTTAAAAAAGGCGAATAAAGAGGATTTAAATATTTTGGAATCACTTATGTTTGAATTTTCTCAAGAGTTAAATAAGATAGGTTTTGACTCTACAACCTTTATTAATAGAATAGATGTTATAAATGAGACAATAGATATTTTGAGAGAGAGAATCAATACAAATGAGAAAACTATAGCAGACTTGAAAAAAAGAGTGGAAGCTCTTGAAGATAAAAATTAAATAAATTAGGAGGAGTACATTATGAAAAAACTGTCATTTGATTATTCAAAAGCACTTCAATTTATGAGTGAAGAGGAATTAGCTCTAATGAAGTCACAAGTATTATCAGCAGAAAAATTTTTAAAAGAGAAAAATGGGGCTGGTAATGACTTTTTAGGTTGGATAGAGTTGCCAACTAACTATGATAAAGATGAATTTGAAAGAATTAAAGCAGCAGCAGAAAAGATAAAAAAGGATTCAGATATCCTTTTAGTAGTGGGAATTGGGGGATCATATTTAGGAGCAAGAGCAGCTATTGACTTCTTGTCACATACTTTTTATAACAACTTACCAAAGGAGAAGAGAAAAGGTACAGAGATATTCTATGTAGGAAACAATATATCTGGTGTATATTTAAAACACCTTTTAGATCTATTAGAGGGAAAAGATTACTCAATCAATGTAATCTCTAAATCAGGAACTACAACTGAACCAGCTATAGCTTTTAGAGTGTTGAAAAAACATATTGAAGAGAAATATGGAAAATCTGAAGCTAAAAATAGAATCTATGCTACTACAGACAAAGCTAAGGGAGCATTAAAGAAATTAGCAGATGAAGAGGGATATGAGACTTTTGTTATTCCTGATGATGTAGGTGGAAGATTCTCAGTTTTAACTCCAGTAGGATTATTACCAATAGCTTGTGCTGGAATAGATATAGATGAATTAATGGCTGGAGCAAGAGAGGCTCAAAATGATTATACAGCATCATTTGAAGAGAATGATTGTTACAAATATGCAGCTATTAGAAATATCCTAAATAGAAGAGGTAAAAACATAGAGATGTTAATTAACTATGAGCCAAGATTACACTATTTTGGTGAATGGTGGAAGCAGTTATTTGGAGAATCTGAAGGAAAAGATGGAAAGGGATTATTCCCAGCAGCAGCAGATTTTTCAACAGATTTACACTCAATGGGACAATATATCCAAGATGGAAGAAGAGAGTTAATTGAAACTGCAGTATTGATAGGAGAGCCAGAAGAGGATATCATAATAGAAGCAGAAGAAGCTGACTTAGATGGATTAAACTATTTGGCTGGAAAAGGAATGGATTTTGTAAATAAGAAAGCATCACAAGGAACACTACTTGCTCATGTGGATGGTGGAGTTCCTAACTTAATAGTAAATGTTCCTGAAGCAACACCTTTCCATTTAGGATACCTATTCTACTTCTTTGAAAAAGCTTGTGGAATAAGTGGATATATCTTAGGAGTAAATCCATTTAACCAACCAGGTGTAGAATCTTATAAGGCTAATATGTTTGCTTTATTAGGTAAAAAAGGATATGAAAAAGAAGCAGAAGCTTTAAATGAAAGATTAGGAAATAAGTAATTACAAAGGAGAGTTTAGCTCTCCTTTGTAATTTTTAGTAGTTTATTTATTCAAGGGAATACAAAAATAGTTGAAATATACTGATAGAAATATTATAATATATATACATTAGTGATTATGAAAGTAGGAGGAGTTATTATGAGAAGTTTTGTTAAACCTAAAGTTGCTTTTTCGATTTCTTCAGATAAAACTCAAGAATTTAAAAAAGAAATATCTAAAGCAGATGCTCCGACAATAAATAGTTCAGTTAGTAAAGTGAAAGCCAAATTAGAAATGTTATATGCATTTTATGAAAAATAAAGGTGAATTTATGTTTAAATATTTTTCTGAAATAGATTTAGATAATATTAAAATAGAAAAATTAAATTATGATAATTTGAATTTAACAAACGGATTTTCTTGCGGGAATTTAGAATTTGACTTTTTTTTACAAGGAAATGCTATAGAAGAACACAGAGTTAGTACTTATTTAATTTTATATAATAATGATTTGTTAGGATTCTTTTCTTTAAGTGCTAATGGAATCTATATTGAAGATAATGATAATTCAGAAATAAGTTATATATCTTCAGCAATTGAAATAAGTTACTTTGCTTTAGAAAAAAAATATCATCATGTTTCGTATAATGAAGAAGAAGAGAAAAAAGGGACTAAATTTTATCTTAGTGATGTATTGATTTCAAAAATATTAGAGTTTATATCTAATTATATAATTGATATAGTTGGAGCACAATTTATAATTTTATATTCTGTGCCAGAAGCTGAAAGTTTATACTCTAGAAATGAATTTAAAAGTTTTGAAAATTATATGAAAAAAAGTAATAAACCATATTTGAGAGAGTGTATACCGATGTATATAAAGAGCAGATAAAAAAATTAAGATTCTTTGTCAAATGGTATTGCTAGGTAAAATAAAATAAAGTTTCAATGGGGGTTTTGGTAATTCACTTAAATAAATTACTAAAGCCTCGTCTTTTTTATTATCTTAAAAAGAGAGTAGTTGGCACCTACTCTCTAAAATATCTATCAATTAGATTATTAATCGTCATCTTCATCATCATCGTCGTCATCATCTATATCTTTTCTAATTTTTCTATGTTTTTTAGATAATTCACTATGAATTTCTTTCCACTCCATTAATTCTTCTAATGCATTGTTATCTTCCAATGCTTTTTCAGTCAAATCTTCTAATATAGAGTGCCACTCTTCAAATAATTCATCTTTTTCTAATAAAGGAATGTCATCTAATTCCAAGATCTCAGTTAAAAAGCTCTCTTTCTCTCTTCTACTCTTATACTTAAAATTTTCTTTCTTAGCATAACTATAACTTGTTAGAATAATAAATGTTAAAATTATTAACTTCTTTTTCATTCCTTCATTCCCCCATTACTTTTTTATAGTGATTTGATAATTTTTAAGAATTACTATATTTAATATTATACTAAAATTTATGTAGATTTTGTCATTCTTTTTGAAAAATAGTAAAAAAAAAAGCTGTCTATATAGACAGCTTTAAACGCTTAGTGAATGGCTGGGGTGGCTGGATTCGAACCAACGCATGACGGAGTCAAAGTCCGTTGCCTTACCGCTTGGCGACACCCCAACAACATATTTATATTACCATATAATTTTTATTAAGTCAATAATTTTTTTTGAAAAAAATAAAAAAAGCTGCCAAACAAGTGACAGCTTTTAATTTTTATAGTTTAATTAAACTAATTTTTTTAATTCAGTAGCAACAAATTCAACGTGTGGTCCAATGATAACTTGTACAGCATTTCCTCTTTTCATTATTCCAGCAGCTACTTTTTTAATTTCAGCATCATTAACTTTTTCTCCATCAACAACTTCTAATCTCAATCTTGTAGCACAGTTATCAATAGAAACTAAGTTTTCTTTTCCACCTAATAGAGGTAATAGAGCAGAAGCTACAGCCATATGAGCAGAAACACCATTAGCATTAACTTCAACTTCAACCATATCTTCATCTTCTCTTCCAGGAGTTTTGATGTTAAATTTATTGATTGCAAATGTAAATACTACATAGTAGATTACGAAGAAGATTAATCCTAGAACTATTAACATTATTGGATTGTGAGCATTAGGGTTACGTAGTGATAGTACAAAGTCAACGAATCCAGCAGAGAATCCAAATCCAGCCATCCAATCTAATGAAGCAGCTAAGAATACAGCTATACCAGTTAGTAAAGCGTGTAATAAGTATAGAGCTGGTGCAACGAACATAAATGCAAATTCAATAGGTTCAGTTACTCCAGTAAAGAAACTTGCAAATCCAGCAGCTAACATGATAGATTTTATTTTCTCTTTATTAGCAGGTTTAGCAGTTTTGATGAAAGCGAAACAAGCTCCTAATAATCCAAACATCATAATAGGGAAGAATCCTGCTTGGTACATTCCAACGTGGTAAGATCCTTCAACTGCAGCAGGTAATCCAGCATAAGCAGCTGCTGGGTCTCCCCAGAATCTTCCAATATCATTGATACCAGCAACGTTAAACCAGAATACAGAGTTTAAAGCGTGGTGTAATCCAACTGGGATCAATAATCTGTTAAAGAATCCATATACTCCAGCTCCAACTGGTCCTAATTTAGCAATGCTAATTCCAAATCCAACTAAACCAGAGTAGATAACTGGCCAAATATATAGTAATATAAATGAAACAACTAACATAACAACTGAAGTTATAATAGGAACAAATCTTTTTCCACTAAAGAAAGCTAAGAACTTAGGTAGTTCTAAAGTATGGAATTTGTTATATAACTCTCCAGCAATAACCCCACAAAGTATTCCTACGAATTGGTTGTTAATTTTTCCAAAAGCAGGAGAAACTTGATCAGGAGCGATTCCTGTCATTTGAGCAACTGCACCTACAGATAGTAGAGTAGTAACAACTTCAAAAGCAACTAATCCAGCTAGAGCAGCAGCACCATTTTTATCCTTAGAAAGTCCAAAAGCAACACCAACAGCAAATAGTATAGGCATATTGTCGATAATAGCGGCACCTGCCTTAATTAAGAATGCAGCAAGTTGGCTATTTGCTCCCCAACCTGTTGGGTCTATCCAGTATCCAATACCCATAAGGATTGCTGCAGCTGGTAGAACTGCTACTGGAACCATTAATGCTTTACCAATTTTTTGTAGATAGTTAAACATAAAACTTCCTCCTTTTAAATATTATATTTCATAAAAAATTACAAAATACGAATTTTTATTTCAAATATCTTGAATTGATTATAGCACAAAATTAAAAAAAATTCTATAATTTTTTTCATAAAAAAGTAAGAATTTTATGACTATTTGTTCTAAAATAATATATTTATGTAAAAATGTGTTTTTTAAAAAATAAAAGAAAATAAATTTTAGGAGATTTAATTTAATTTTCTTTTTTTATAGTGAATTTTGTGGTACAATGTAATACAATATCTAATTTTTAGGAGGCCAAAGTGGAAATTTCATTATTACATATAAGGGAAGATGTAAATAGATATGCAAACATTATTTCTAATATGATAAATGTTGATGTTGGTGTTGTTGATAAAAATATGTTAAGAGTCACAGGAACGGGACTTTATAAGAATATAGAGGGAGTTTCAGCTCTGGGAAATGTGTATAAAAATACATTGGAAACAGGGAAGACTCATATTATTGAAAACCCAAGAAATCACGAACTATGTTCTCAATGTAAAGATAAAGAGAATTGCCAGGAAAAATTAGAGATATCAACTCCCATATACTGTCGAAATGAGATAATTGGTGTACTAGGTCTAGTTTGTTTTAGCAATGAGCAGAAGAAGAAGATTATTGCAAATATAGATTCTTACCTAAATTTTACAAAGCAGATAGCAGAGTTTATAGGTATAAAGTTTTTTGAGTTTCAAGAGAAGATGTTACAAGAGGATAAGGAGAGAACTTTAAGAGCAGTAATTGACAATATAAGCAAAGGTGTAATAGTTAGTGATAAAAATAACAAAATAGTTAGTATAAATGAGATAGCTAGAAAAAAATTGAAAATAGGTTTAGAGTGTATTGGTGAAACAATGTCTATAGTGAGTCAGAATGATTATCTGATGAATGAGGAGATATTTAAACTGCTAATTTTTGAAAGAGAATTTAATGTGGTAGGAAAGTTAATCTCAATAAACTCTTTTGACAATAAGAAGAATAATATCTTTATATTTGAAGATATTAAAAAGATAAATAGAAATATAGCAGAGATAACTAACAACAATAATGTAATAACAATAGATGATATATATGGAAATTCAATAGCAACAAAAAATCTAAAGGAGAATATATTAAAAGTAGCAGATACCTCTTCTACAGTTTTGATTACAGGGGAGAGTGGAACAGGGAAGGAGCTGGTAGCACGTTCACTACACTCACATAGTAGTAGAAGTGACAAACCATTTGTGGTAATCAACTGTTCAGCAATTCCAGATTCACTTTTAGAGAGTGAACTTTTCGGATATGTAAAGGGAGCTTTTACAGGTGCAAATAACAGTGGAAGAATGGGAAAATTTGAGTTAGCAAACACAGGAGTAATATTCTTAGATGAGATTGGAGATATGCCACTATATCTACAAGCTAAGATTTTAAGAGTAATACAGGAGAAAAAAATAGAGAGAATTGGATCTAATAAGAGTATTGATTTAGATATTAAGATTATTGCAGCTACAAATGTAGATCTTGAAAAGAAAATAAAGGAGCAAAAATTCAGAAGTGATCTATACTATAGATTGAATGTTATACCTATAAAGCTTCTTCCATTGAGAGAGAGAAAAGAGGATATACTTCCAATTGTAGAAAAATTAATAAACAAATACAACAGAATATCTAACAAGTATATCTCATCTATAGATGAAGAGGTTATAAGGGTATTATCAAATTATAACTGGCCTGGTAATATTAGAGAGTTGGAAAATGTAATAGAGCTTATGTTTAATATGAGTGGAAGTAGTCATATTTTGAGTAGAGATTTTTTACCAGAGTCAATATTACTAAATAAAGGTATCAAAAAAACATGTATACAACCAATAATAAAAGATGATGATGAGGATTTAGTAGATTTTGAAATATTGGAAAAAAGATATATACTACAGGCTTTGAAAAAGTATGGAGATAGCACAGATGGGAAAAGGGCTATTTCTGATAAAATGGGAATAGGATTGACAACTTTATATAGAAAGATGAAGAAATTTGAGATAGATTAATTTTTTTCAAAATAGAAAAAATCCTACGAAATATTTTTCAAAATGGAAAAGTTTTTCAAAATGAAAATACAGAGATTCTTAATAACCCTCATTTTTAGAGGGTTTAATATTTTTTTTCATTGGCATATAATTTGCTTAAATATATACTATAATTTATAAATTTGTTTTCTGATTTTGTAAAAATTGATCACAAAACATTCAAAATTAAAATATATTTGACATTTATAAAAATTAATAGTATTTATTATAGGAGGAGAGTTTGTAATGGAAAAAATAACTGAAAAAGTATTAAGTATTTTAGAAGAGGAGTTAGTTCCTGCAGAAGGATGTACTGAGCCAATAGCTATCGCATATGCTGCTGCTAAATTAACAAGTATCTTAGGAAATGTACCTGAAAAGATTGATGCTTACCTTTCAGGAAATATAGTAAAAAATGTTAAGAGTGTAAAAATACCTAACTCTGAAGGAATGGTAGGAATAGAAGCTTCTACAGCTATGGGAGCTATCTTAGGAGACTCAACAAAAGAGCTTATGGTTATAGCACATGTAGATAAGAGCCGTTTACCAGAGGTAAAAAAATATCTAGATGATAAAAAAATAAAAGTTTTCTTAAATGAGGGAGATGTAAAATTATACATAAGATTAGAGGGAACTTATGGAGATGACACAGCAGTAGTTGAGATCCAACACTACCATACAAATATAACAAAAATAGTTAAAAATGGTGTAGAGATCAAAGGGCAATCTTGTGATGAGGTATGTACTGGAGATGTAATGACTGATAGAACTTTCCTTTCAGTTGAATTAATCTACAACTTAGCAAAAACAATAGATCTATCTTTAATAGAAGCAACATTCCAAAGAGTAATAGACTATAACTCAGCAATAGCTACTGAAGGATTAACAAATTCATATGGAATAGCTATTGGAAAGACTATTAAAGAGGGAATGGAAGAGGGAGTTTATGGAAACGACCTAAGAAACAAAATGGCAAGTTTTGCAAGTGCAGGAAGTGACGCAAGAATGAATGGATGCTCACTACCAGTAATGACTACTAGTGGAAGTGGAAACCAAGGAATGACTTGTTCATTACCAGTAATAAAATTCTGTCAAGAGAAGGGATTATCAAAAGAGGAAACAATCAGAGGATTATTCTTCTCTCATATGACAACTATCCATATTAAATCAAACATAGGAAGATTATCAGCTTATTGTGGAGCTATATGTGCAAGTGCAGGGGTAGCAGGAGCAATATCATTCCTATCAGGATTATCTCTAGAGCAGATTGGAAATGCAATTGAAACTACTTTAGGAACAATGTCAGGAGTAATCTGTGACGGAGCTAAGAGTTCATGTGCAACTAAGATTGCTAGTGGAGTAAGTGCAGCTTTTGATGCTTACTATGCAGCTTCAAAAAATAGAAAATTCGAATTTGGAGAGGGAATAGTAGGAAAAAATGTTGAGAAAACAATAGAGCATGTTGGAGTATTAGGACAACAAGGAATGAAAGTAACTGACGAAGTTATATTAGATATAATGATAAAAAATGTTTAATTGTTAGTTGAAAAGTGTTGGAGGTTTAAAAAAAGCAATGGGAAAAGATCAAAAAAATAGAGAAGGATTTATATTAAAAGCATTGGATAAGGTAGAGAAGATAGGGAATGGTCTACCTCATCCAACTACAATGTTTATAATATTTACATTAATATTAGTTGTTATCTCTTGGTTAGCAGCAAAATCAGGGTTAAAAGTTTCTTATGAAACTTATGATACTGCTACTAAATCATTGGTAACAAAAGAGACTGTGGCTGTAAACTTACTGTCTGCTGATGGATTGAGATTTATGTACACATCTGTAATTAAAAACTTTACTAACTTTATAGCGTTAGGAACAGTATTTACTATAATTATGGGGGTTGGAGTTGCTGATGGTTCTGGATTTATGGAAGCTGTTTTGAAAAAGATAGTTGCTGTAACACCTAAAAGAGCTGTAACTGCTACAATCATCTTCTTAGGAATCGTATCAAACGTAGCTTCATCTACTGGATATGTTATGCTAGTTCCTTTGGGAGCGATACTGTTTATGAGTTTTGGAAGACACCCAATTGCAGGACTTGCAGCAACATTTGCTGGAGTTTCTGGAGGATGGAGTGCCAACCTTTTAATAGGAACAAATGACCCTGTATTTGCAGGAATGTCTACAGAGGCAGCTAGAATGATCGATCCAACATACACTGTATTACCAACAGGAAACTGGTTCTTTATGGTTGCTTCAACATTCTTAATAACTTTTGTAGGAACTTTAGTTACTGAGAAGATAATAGAGCCAAGATTAGGTGAATATGTATCTGAAGAGAAGATCAGTGTAAATGATATCTCACTAGATGAAAAGAGAGGAATGAAGTTTGCACTAATAAGTTTAGCAGTGTTCTTAATAGTTGTAGGTCTACTAGTTATACCTGAAAATGCTCTATTAAGAAATCCTCAAACAGGTGAGTTATTACGTTCACCATTTATGACTGGAATTGTATTTTTAATGTCTTTATTCTTTATGATACCTGGTATATTCTATGGAATAGGATCAAGAAAGATAAAATCAGATAAAGATGTTATAGAGCTTATGACAAAATCTATAAACAACCTATCTGGATTTATGGTGCTTATATTCTTTGCAGCTCAATTCGTAGTATTTTTCAACTATTCAAACTTAGGAATAATACTATCTGTAAAGGGAGCTGAATTTTTACAGCATACAGGATTTGTAGGAATACCATTAATATTTGCATTCATAGTAATGACAGCTATTATAAATATATTTATAGCAGTTGACTCTGCTAAATGGGCTATTATGGCTCCAATATTTGTACCTATGTTTATGAGAATAGGATTCTCACCAGAATTGACTCAAGCAGCATACAGAGTTGGAGATTCATGTACAAACGTAATAGCACCACTTATGCCATTCTTCCCATTGATAGTGGCATTTGCTCAAAAGTATGATAAGAAGAGTGGTATAGGAACTCTAATATCACTTATGATACCATACTCAATAGCATTCTTAATAGGATGGATAATTTTATTGATAGTGTGGTTTATGTTAGGACTACCTCTAGGAATTGGAGGAGGACTATTCTACTCAATGTAGATAAATTAGAATAACTGGAGGAAAAGATGAAATACTATAAGACTGAAAAGATTTGTGCTAAAGAGATAGGAGTGGAGGTTGACGAGAACGGAATCATAACTGAAATAGAGTTCTGTGGTGGTTGTGACGGAAATACTCAAGGGCTTGAGCATCTTATCTTAGGATTACACAAAGATGTAGTTATAAAGAAACTAGAGGGGATCAACTGTGGAGTAAGGGGTACTTCTTGTCCTGATCAACTTAGTAGAATTTTAAAAGCTCTTTAAAATAAACTATGGCAATTAGTGAAAAAATTTGCTATAATAATATTGGATAAACTAGTTTTATCAACTAATATAGTATACATTTAGGGTAACAAAAATAAAAAATATATTTAAGGAGGCACATTTATATGGCTAAAATGAAAGATAGCTTAATTGTTAAGCTAATTTTAGGGGTTATAGTAGGGCTTGTTATAGGGTTATACTGTAACGAATCTGTAATTGGAGTAATCCAATCTATTAAATTTGTACTTGGACAGTTAATTAACTTTACTGTACCATTAATCATTTTAGGATTTATAGCACCAGCTATTACTAAAATGAAATCTAATGCTAGTAAGATGCTAGGGGTAATGTTACTATTAGCTTACTTCTCATCTGTAGGAGCAGCATTGTTCTCTATGATTGCTGGATACACTTTAATTCCAAAATTAAATATAGTTTCAACTGTTGAGGGATTAAAAGAGTTACCAGAGATGATCTTTAAAGTTGAGATACCACCTGTATTCTCAGTTATGTCAGCACTAGTATTAGCACTATTCTTAGGACTTGCAGTTGTTTGGACAAAATCAGAGAATTTTGAGAGATTATTAGATGAGTTTAACAACATAATGTTAAAACTTGTTTATGCTATCATCATTCCTATACTACCTTTCTTCATAGCTTCTACATTTGCAACATTAGCTTATGAGGGTGGAATAACTAAGCAATTACCAGTATTCTTAAAAGTTGTTATCATAGTTTTAATAGGACACTTCATTTGGCTTACACTATTATACAGTGTGGCTGGAGCAGTATCTGGAAAGAATCCATTCAGCCTATTAAAGCACTATGGACCAGCATACTTAACAGCAGTTGGAACAATGTCATCAGCAGCTACTTTACCAGTAGCATTAAGCTGTGCTAAGAAATCTAAAGTTTTAGATGATGATATCGCAAACTTTGCAATTCCATTAGGATCAACTGTACACCTATGTGGATCAGTTTTAACTGAGATCTTCTTTGTTATGACTGTATCACAAGTACTTTATGGACAATTACCAGCTATGGGAACTATGATATTATTCATCGTTCTTTTAGGAATATTTGCAGTTGGAGCACCTGGAGTACCAGGAGGAACTGTAATGGCTTCATTAGGAATTATCATATCTGTTCTTGGATTTGATGATAGTGGAGTTGCTTTAATGCTTACAATATTCGCTTTACAAGATAGTTTTGGTACTGCTTGTAACGTAGTTGGAGATGGAGCATTAGCACTTATCCTAAACGGAATTTTCAAAAAAGAGTTGGCTCAAAATAAATAAATATGTTAAAATAAAAATGCTAAGGAGATAGATTCTCTTTGGCATTTTTGCATATATAGGAAAATAAAAGACGAAGAGTATAGGAGAGATTTTATGGACTTTGTAGACGAGCAAGAAAAACTATTAGAACCAGTAAAATACTATAAGGATGAGTTGGCTGGAAAGTATCTAGAGAGGATCACTTCAGTTTTTGAGAATCTGTTGAATAGATCCAATATAGATGTTGAGGCAAACAGGAAATCTGTAAAAGAGTACAATGGAAATTTAGATGCTAAGAGTAAGAATGAGAGTAAGCTAAAATGGTTGAGTAGGCTCTCAATGGTCATAGGGATAGGAATAGCTTATCTGATTTTGTCAGAGTTCATTAATGTCCAGCATTTGAGAGATCTTATGGCTAAAAAAGAGAGTATAAAGGAGATAGGAATAAGAACTACTTGGATGGGTCTACTTTTAATAACTCTCCTATACATAAATCTAAAATATATTAGAGATAAGAAGAGAAGTTTGAATGATACAATAGTGCATTTAGCAACTATACTAAAAGAGAAAAAAGAGGAGTGTTATTCACAGGTTGAACCACTACTCAATCTATTTGATGACAATATGTCAAATGATGTAATCACAGAGCTAATACCCACTTTGACATTAGACAAAGATTTTAAGTTGGATAGATATGCCAACCTTGTGACTAACTTTGGAATGCCAGCAAAATTAAATGATAATCTTTCAGTTACAGATATAATCTCAGGAGAGATCTTGGGAAATCCCTTTATAATCAGTAAAAAAGTTCGTAATAGGGTTGTAGATCAAGAGTATACAGGATCTTTAACTGTATCTTGGACTGAATACTATACAGAGAATGGTGAGAGAAAGTCAAGAACAGTGACAGAGACACTGGTAGCAAGTATAATTAGACCTAAACAGATATTTGAGAGTACGATCAACTTGATCTATGGGAATGATGCTGCTGAACATCTAACTTTTACTAGAGAACCACAGTTCATTCATAAGTTAAAACCTAGAAAATTGGAAAAATACTCTAAAAAGCTTCAGAAAGATGTTAAAAAGATGAGTGAGAAGGCTATACAGAAGGGAACAGGCTTCTTAGAGATGGGAAACTTAGAATTTGATGCTCTGTTTGGTGCTTTTGATAGAGATAATGAGGTGGAATTCAGAGTACTGTTCACCCCAATAGCTCAAAGAAATATGGTTGAATTACTTAAGGATACAGATTTTGGAGATGACTTTAGCTACTACAAGATCAACAAATTGAACAATGTTTCTAATGATAGAGATTGGCCTCTGAATATAGAGAGATCTTACTATAGAGATTTCTCATATGATAGAATATCAGAGAAGTTTTTTGATATAAACAAAAAATATTTCAGTAACTTCTATAGATTATTCCTACCTATATTGACAATACCTATATATCATCAGCATAAATCACAGGACTATATCTATGGAAATGAGTTTAACTACAACTATAACCCATATACTTCAGAGATGATGGCGAACTTACTTGGAGATAGGGTATTTGCTCATCCAGAGACTACTACACAATCAATTTTGAAAACTAATACAATTGGAACAAAAGATGATGTAGACCTAGTACAGGTTGTAGCCAATTCATATAAAGAGGTAACAAGAACAGAGTATATCCCTAAATATGCTGGAGATGGAAAGAGATACTATGTACCAGTGGATTGGATAGATTATGTACCTCTAACTGCTACAGGTAAGATGGAATTAAAGAGAATAAATATGAGAGAGAAAGAGTTTGAGGACTCAATTGATAATGGCTTTATAGAATCTACTGAAAATAAGAGATTTGCATATAAGAACAATATTTTTGCAATATTTAATGATACAGATGAAGTGAAATGTGATAAAATATTGAAAAGAATTATAAAGGGGTAATAGGAGGTTTTTACTATGGCTAATATGTTAAATGAAATGGATGAAGAGATTAGAGAGCAGGGTAGAGATGTCAATGTTATAGCTAAGCAGATACAAGTGGAAAAAGATTCAAGTATTCAGGTATTGATCTGGGTATTGTATCTATTAGGATTGGGATTGATAGTATTCGGTGTTATGTCAAAAATATACTATGCTATTCCTGTTGGAATAATAATTCCAGTAATTGTATATAGTAACTTAAAGAAACAGGAGTCATACTTTAATCAGTTGGAGCAAAGAGTGCAACAGAGTGCTTCTCAAATTGATAACTATTTGGAGCAAAGAGTTGTAGTATTACAAAATACTGCTAAATTAGTTGAAAAAGCAATTGATTTAGATAAGAGTGTATTTGCAGATATAGCTAAATTTAGAAGTGGAAATATAAAAGATATGGATAGAAATGAGGTTCAAGGACAGTTGGATAGAGCATACAAGGGGCTAAATATAGCTGTTGAAAACTATCCAGATCTTAAGAGTCATGGAGAGTTAAGAGATGCAATGCAACAAAATATCTATCTTCAAAGAGAGATCACTGCTGCTAGAGAAGTATACAATGATAATATAGGAGTTTGGAATAGAGAGATATTTGAGTGGCCATTTAAAAAGTATGTGGCTGCCAATAAAGGTTACACTACAAGAGTTCCATTTATTGCTTCTCAAGAGGTAAAACAAAAAGCTAGAGAGGTTTTCTTTTAAATACTATTAAAAAATTACCTGAGCTAAAGTAGATAGAGAGGTGAAATTTATGAAATATCCAAAAATAAAGGAAGTAGAAGTATTTGAAGACTATATATTAAAAGTTATTTTTAATAATGATGAAGTTAAAATATATGATTTCAAACCTAATTTTAAATATGAAGATTTTTCAATATTAAAAGACTATTCTATTTTTAAAAATGTAAAAGTAGATACAGGTGGATATGGAATATCTTGGAATGATGATTGTGACTTGAGTGAATATGAATTATACACAAAAGGAGTATGAATTTAAATATAAAAAGAGAGATACTGGCATACCTCTCTTTGTTCATGTTGACTATTCTTATATTGATTAGTTGAATTATATCATAGATTTTTTAAAAATACAAAACATAAAAGACAAGGGATGTAACCTTGTCTTTTTTCTATTCTTTAGCTATATAAGGATTGCTCTTCCTGTTTTTCTCCAGTTGTAGTATTCAGCTAAACTTGTGAATAATACATCAGTAGATGAGTTGAGAGCTGTTTCACAAGAATCTTGTATAACACCAATAATAAAACCAACTCCAACTACCTGCATAGCTATTTCATTTGGGATTCCAAATAAGCTACAAGCTAGAGGGATAAGTAGTAAAGATCCACCAGCTACTCCAGAAGCACCACAGGCACTGATTGCAGACAATATACTTAAAAGTATAGCTGAGAATATATCTATCTGTATACCCAAAGTATGTGCAGCACTTAGGGCGAATATAGAGATTGTAATAGCAGCTCCACCCATATTGATAGTAGCACCAAGTGGAATAGATACAGAGTAAACATCTTTATCCAATCCAAGCTCTTCACAAAGACTCATATTAACAGGAATGTTTGCAGCAGAGCTTCTAGTGAAAAAAGCAGTCATTCCACTATATTTCAAACACTTCATTATTAAAGGGAAGGGATTTTGTCTAATCATAACCCAAGCTATAACAGGATTTACTATAAAAGTTACAAAAGCCATAGCTCCCAATAGTAGAAGTATCAATTTACCATATATTAATAGACTAGAAAATCCATTAGTACGCATAGAGTTAAATATAAGACCCATTATACCAAATGGAGCAAACTCAATCACAGTTTTTACAACTTTTAGAATAGCTTCAGATATATCCACAATAGCCTGTTTTGTACTATCTTTTCCACTCTTCAAAAATATTCCAAAGAGTATACTCCAGAATAGTATTCCTATGTAATTTCCTCTCAAAATAGCATTTAGAGGATTATCTACAAGATTCATTAAAAGTGATCTTAAAACTCCATATATATTTTCAGGAGGTGCAATAGCACTCTCACCAGCTTGTAATATAAGCTCTACTGGAAATAAGAAACTGGCAACTACAGCAACTATAGAAGCTAAAAGTGTTCCAAGTAGATATAGAGAAACTATAGATTTCATATTACTCTTCTGTCCCTCTTTATGCTGAATTACAGCAGCTACAACTAAGAAAAAAACCAGCACAGGAGCAATAGCCTTCAATGCTCCCACAAATATATCTCCTAAGATAGCTATACCACTAGCCTTGTCAGGTGCTACAGTAACTAGAAGTATACCTAATAATATACCCACTATAACCCTCTTAATCAAACTTATCTCTATCCATTTATTATAAATTTCTTTCATTGTTCCCACTCCTATGTCTCTATTTTAAAAACAATTGTTTCTATATAGAGAACAATATATCATAAAGAGAGTTTAAATGCAAGTATTTTTTTATTTTTTGATAGACAAACTTTAGGTTAAAGGATATACTCTAATTAATAATGATGAAGTTGGAGGTAATATGGTAGGAAAATATTTAATAGTTGATAAAAGCATAGTTCCAGAGTATTTTGAGAAAGTAATAGAGGTAAGAAATCTATTGAGAGATGGAAAGTATCAGAATGTGAGTGAGGCTGTAAAAGTAGTTGGTATAAGTAGAAGTACTTACTATAAATATAAAGATTATGTGTTTTTACCTTCAGATGGGAATGTGGGAAGAAAGGCTTTGATCTCAATTATGGTTGAGGATAAAAAGGGAGCTTTGTCAGAGATATTGAATTTCCTATACTCTATGGAGTGTAATATCATAACTATCAACCAGAATATACCTATCAATGATGTAGCTTCTGTGATAATATCATTGGATATTTCAGATATAAAACTAGCTATTGAAGATATTTTAATAAAATTAAAAGATGTTAAGTATGTAGTAGCTTCAAGATTAATAGCTTTGGAATAAATAAAGTGGAAAGAGAGATGTGTAGTATCTCTCTTTCTTTTCATATAGTTTTTTCTAATTTTTCAATAGATTTTTTTAATCTTTCTAAATTTTTTTTGGAATAAAATGGGTCAGAATCAATTTCAAAAGGTATTTTTTTCTTGTTAACATTAATACTATCTTTACTTTTTTTATATGCTTTTAATTTTTTCATAATTCACCTTCTTAAAAATTATCTAAAGTCAATATAATATTTTAATTATACTATAGTTTTTTATAAAAAACTATGATATAATTAAAATACAGTAATACAGTAATACGGTAATACTATTAGAAATTAAAGAGGGTGAGAAGTATGTCTAAAACAATGAGTTTGAAATTGGAAGAGGATTTATATTTAGATATTAAAAAAGTAGCTGAAATATTTAATATATCTTGTTCTGAGTTTATTAGAAATGCTATAAAAAAAGAGCTTGATATAAAAAAATCTGATTTTATGGTTAGAATGTCTAGTGTTCCTTATTGTGATGAAGAAGAGGAAAGAGAGTTAGTAGAACTTCTAAATGAGCTTAATGATGATGATTTAAAAATTGTTAAAAAGGAAACTATTAAATTATGATAAAGATTACAGAAAATATTTCTTTGGAAGTGACTAAAGTTGCAGATAAATTTTTTTCTAAACATAGAAAAGTTTATGAAAAATTTATTGAAAATATTAAAAATTATTATTATTTTAGCAATCAAAATATTGATATAAAAGCTATGAAGTCTTATAAAGATCTTTACAGAATGAGAATAAATGATTATAGAGTTATTTATAAGCTAGTTAATGGAGAAATAAAAGTAGTTAGTGTTATAGCAGTTGGCTCAAGAGGACAAATATATAATAATTTCTGATTATAAAGTTTTTCCAATAGTTAATAGTAGTTGATATTAATGCTCTGTCTAATAATACTAAAAAATAGTATCATATATATATCCAAAGGGGGCCACCAAGGAATAAAAAAATTAGATGGAGGTAACATTATGTCAGTACAAGTAACAGTTCAAAAAGAAGTTGAAAAAATGAGAAACAGTGTAAAGAGAGAGGCAGCAATTGAGAATGATCTACAAAACTATACAGCAGCATTAAAAGAGATTGGAGATTTAGTAGCAGAGTCAAAACCACTACCAGAGGGAACAAACTTTACAAGCTATGATGAGTGGAAAGCAGATGTAGAGAAAAAAATGAAATCTAAGAATGCTTCACTTGCAACAATTGCTAAGTATAAAGATCTGATAGTAGCCTATGAGTACTATTTAGAGAAAAATCCAGCACAATAGAATCAAAAGAAAAGGGTAGGAGTTAATCCTATCCTTTTTTATCAAAAGGGGTGGTAAGATGAAAAGGAGTGGACTTAGGATAGGCTTGGCACTATCAGGTGGTGGAATGAGGGCTATAATATTTCATTTAGGAGTGATAAAGTATCTAGCAGAGAAAAAACTATTGGAGAAGATAGAGTATATCTCAACAGTTTCAGGTGGGAGTATATCTGTAGCTTTTATGTATACGAACAATAATATGAGATGGCCAACAAGTGAGGAGTACCTTGTGAGAGTGCTACCAAGTATAAGGAAGATATTGATAAAAGAGGATATAGAGAGAAGGTTGATATTGAGAAGTGTCATAGATATTCTACATATATTTGATAGTAAATCTAAAAAACTTGCTAAGACAATGAAGCTCTTCTGGAGAATAGATGGTAAGTTAGGAGAGTTAGCTCAATCTCCAGTGTGGGATATAAATGCAGTAACCTATGAGAGTGGAAAGAGATTTTTCTTTTCTCAAGAGAGATGTGGTGATGATCAGTTGGGATATTTCTACGGTGATGATGTAAATATAGCTGATGCTGTTTCAGCTTCATCAGGATTTCCAATCTTGATAGGAATGTATGAACTGAAAAGAGAGAGATATGAGTGGTATGATAGATATGGAGAGAAGAGAGTAGAGCCAAGTAGAGGAAAACTACATCTATGGGATGGAGGTATCTATGATAATCTGGGATTGGAACCGATATTTGAAAATATATTGAGGGAGAAAAGAGAGTTGAATTATTATATAGTAAGTGATGCAGGTGCAGGGAATAGAGGATTTGTAAACTATGGAAAGAGTATATTTACAAGGACAAAGGCTATTAAAAGATTGCTGGATATCTCAATGGAACAGGTGGATAACCTCAACTCTAAATTCTATAGAGAGTATATAGAGAAAGAGGGAGCAGGTGTATATATAAGGATAGGAAGAAGCTGTGATAGAAAGAGTAGAAATAACTTGAGTGAAAGAGAGTGCAAGTGGGCAGAAAACTATCCAACAAATTTGAGAAAACCAAGTGAAGAGGATTTTGATAGATTGTTACAACATGGTTATGAAAGTGCTATGAGAGTATAGAAAAGTAAGCTAATTGGAGTTGATCTAATTAGCTTTTTATGTATATGAACACTAATAAAAATAATAATGTTTGACTTTAAAGTCGAAAGAGAGTATTATATAATAAAATATAATGGATAAAATGACAAAAAATACAGTATATTGGTATATTTTGTCATTTAAATTTCATTATTAAGAAAAGTAGTAAAAAATTTAAAGGGGTTATATATGAAACTACAAATAATTTATTCAGTTTTGTTGTTTGTACTCTATCAAACTATATTTTCATTTAGTGATTTCAGTATGAATACAGCAGCATATGGTCTATTCTTTATTCTATTGCTATTCTATTACTTAACTGATAATTTACAATTTACAAGAAAGCCAAAATATCACTCTATTTTTGTAAATACATTAATATTTGTAATATTTCTATTCTTCTACAAGAATATAGAGATATTTACAATCTTTTTAGTATTTTCAATTTTTCAGATGTTGATATATAGAGTATTTAAGAAAATATCATTTAGAAAAGATGAGAGATATACTCCTCAAATTATAAATAAAAGAAACAGTGTTAAGTTTTTAATAGATAGTGGAAGTATAGTCTTAGGAATGGTTTTGTCTTTTATGTTGAAGTATGACTTTGAATGGTATGAGAGAATAAAAAAAGAGTATATTATTACCTATCTTGGAGTGTTTTTGATTGGATATATATATAAGAGAATGAGTGAGAAAAGCTGGAGCTATACCAATATCTTAGATGTTTTAAATCTTTTGGTATTAAATGGGATAACTGGAGCTGTTTTCACTATTTTTATGTATATAAATAAGGATCATTCTTATCCAGTTTCAACATTGATAATAACTCTTATTCTATCTGTGTCTTTCCAACTATTAGGAAGATATTTCTTCCGTTTGAAGAGATACTATAGAAATCATCATAAGATGATAGGAGATACTAAGAGAACTTTGATATATGGTGCTGGAGAAGCTGGAGTAGTACTAGCTAGAGAGTTTATGACAAATCCTAAGTTTCCATATGAGATAATCGGATTTATTGATGATGATAGTAAAAAGATTGGAACAGAGATATATAACATTAGAGTATTGGGAAATAAAGATTCTCTAGAGTTGATAATAAAGAATGAAAGAATAGAGGAACTTTTGTTAGCTCTGCCTTCAGTACAGAGTAAGGAGATAAGAGAGATAGTAGAGAAAGTCCAAGAGATTGGAGATGTAAATATTAAAACAGTACCAAGTATATCTGAAATATTAGATAGTAAATCTCTTGCTACTCAACTTAGAAATATAAGGATAGAGGATCTATTGGGAAGAGATGAGATAGTAATTAATGATGGAAGCATTAGAGGACTGATCGAAGGTAGAGGAATATTTGTAACTGGTGGAGCTGGAAGTATAGGATCAGAACTAGCAAGACAGATAGCAAAATTTAATCCTAAGCAACTTGTAGCTATAGATGTTAATGAAAATGATCTGTATTTCTTAGAGTTAGAGCTAAAGAGAAGATATCCTAACTTAGATTTTGTATCAGAGATATGTAATATTAGAGAGAAAGAGAAGTTGGAATTCCTATTTGATAAGTATAGACCAAATGTTGTATTTCATGCAGCTGCTCATAAACATGTACCTCTTATGGAGCATAACCCAGAGGAAGCTATAAAGAATAATATATTTGGAACTAAGAAAGTGGCAGAGTGTGCAGATAAGTATGGAGTAGAAAGAATGGTACTTATCTCTACAGATAAGGCTGTAAATCCTACTAACCTAATGGGAGCAAGTAAAAGAGCTTGTGAACTTGTAATAGAACATATGAATGCTATTGCTAAGAATACTAAGTTTATGGCAGTAAGATTTGGAAATGTATTGGGAAGTAATGGTTCAGTAATTCCAATATTTAAGAAACTATTAGAGGAAGGAAAGAACCTAACACTTACTCATAAAGATATAACTAGATATTTTATGACTATACCTGAAGCAGCACAACTTGTAATTGAAGCTGGTGCAATAGGTAATGGTGGAGAGATATTTATACTAGATATGGGAAAACCTGTAAAAATATATGACCTAGCTAAGACAATGATAAAACTATCTAATGCTGATGTAGGAATAGATATAATTGGACTTAGACCAGGGGAGAAACTATATGAAGAGCTACTATATGATGTAAATTCTGCAATTAAAACAGAGAATAAGAAGATATTTATAACTAAGATAGAGGATGGAAATAGTGTGGAGATTACAGAATTCTTTGAAAAATTAGAAGAGTGTACTCATAACCCAAGCATAGAGCATATAAAAGAGGTAATGAAAGAGTTGGTAGTGTCATATAAGGAAGTAAAATATAACTAGAGAGGAAAGAGAGATGTTTTTAAAAAGATTATTTGATATTATTGCATCATTTTTAGGAATAATATTTTTATTACCAATTATGTTAGTTGTTGGAATAATAATAAAAATAACATCTCCAGGACCAATACTCTTTAAACAAAAGAGATTAACAATGGGAATGAGAGAGTTTACTATCTATAAATTTAGAAGTATGAGAACAGATTTTGATAAAGATGCGAAAGGAATTCAAGTAAAGGGAAGTAGTAATGCAATTACTCCAATAGGAAAAATAATAAGGAAATCTAAATTAGATGAGTTACCACAATTATTTAATATTTTATTTGGAGATATGAGTTTTATAGGTCCAAGACCAGAATTACCAAGAAGATTACATTATTATTCTGAAAGAGATAAGGGAATATTTAAAGTAAGAAGTGGAATATCTTCTCCAGCTAGTATAGTTTTTTCAGATGAGGAATATCTAATGAATCAAGTAAAAGATCCTGAAAAGTTCTATATAGAACAGATAATGCCTTATAAGATTGAATTAAATCTTTATTATGTTAAGAATAGAAGGTTTTTGAATGATATTTATTTAATAATAGCAACATTTTTAAAGATAGCTAATAAAGTAGATAATAGTAACATTGTAAAAGATAAAGAGTTACTTGAAAAGAAAAAAGAGATAGAAAAAAAGATAGGAGTTGAGTATTAATGGAAAAGAAAACTCTTATGATTACAGGAGCTTCAGGGTTTATAGGAAGTAATTTTATAGAAAGATATAAAGAAAAATATAATATTATTCCAATAGATCTATTAAAAACAAAGCCAGAGGAAATAGAGTTTAAAGGAGTAGATACAGTATTACACTTGGCAGCTTTAGTTCATCAAATGAAGGGAGCTCCAAGAGAAAAGTATTTTGAAGTGAATACAGAGCTTACAAAAAATGTAGCAGAAAATGCTAAGAAAAATGGAGTAAAACATTTTGTCTTCTATAGTACAGTGAAAGTTTATGGATATGATGGAGATTTATATAATCATAATCTAATATTAGATGAAAATTCAGAATGCAATCCTGTAGATGATCCTTATGGTGAAAGTAAGTGGGAAGCTGAAAAAATTCTAAAAAACTTAGAAGGGAATAGTTTTAAAATTGGAGTAATAAGACCACCAATGGTATATGGTAAAGGTGTAAAAGGGAATATGGAGAGTTTAATAAAACTTATAAAGAGAGTTCCAATTTTACCTTTTAATTACAGTAAGAATAAAAGAAGTCTGGTAAATATAGAAAATTTAATGTATTTAACAACCCTTGTCATAGATAAAGAGGGACAAGGAGTATTTTTACCACTAGATGAAAAAAATCTTTCATTAAAAGAAATAGTTGAAGGAATTGAAAAAGCATATGGATTAAAAAGAATAAATATTCCTATGATACAACCATTTTTCTGGCTACTTACAAAGTTAAAACCAAATATAATGGTAAGACTTTATGGAAGTTTACAATTTGAAAATAAGGAAACAAGAGAAAAATTAGGGTATATTCCAAAAATAGACTATATAAACGGAATAAAAAATATGATTGGTGATGAGAAGTGAAAGAAAAAGTATTAATGTTAGCTTCAGTAGCTTCAATGATAGATCAATTTAATATTCCAAATATAAAATTGCTACAAAATATGGGATATGAAGTCCATGTTGCATGTAATTTTGAAAAAGGAAGTAGCTGTTCTAATGAGAGAGTCCAAACCTTAAAAAAGATTTTAGAAGAATTAAAAGTAAAATATTATCAAATAGATTTTGAAAGAAATATATTAAAAATAATAAATAATATAAAGGCATATAAACAGGTAAAAAAAATTTTATTAGAAAATAAATATAAATTTTTACATTGTCATTCACCAATTGGTGGAGTTGTAGGAAGATTAGCAGGATATAAAACTCAAACAAAAGTAATTTACACAGCTCATGGGTTTCATTTTTTTAAAGGAGCTCCTCTAATAAATTGGTTATTATATTATCCTATTGAAAAATATTTATCAAAATATACAGATGTTTTAATAACAATAAATAAAGAAGATTATAAAAGAGCTAAAACATTTCACGCTAAAAAAGTGGAATATATTCCAGGAGTTGGAATTGATGTAGAAAAAATTAGAAGTATAAAAGTAGATAAAGAGGCAAAAAGAAAAGAATTAGGATTAACAAAAGAGAATATAGTTTTATTATCTGTTGGAGAATTAAATAAAAATAAAAATCATTCTATAGTAATAAAAGCCTTAGCTAAAATAAATAATCCAAATATTTATTATTTAATTTGTGGACAAGGAAAATTAAAAGAAGAATTAATAAAATTAGCAAAAGATTTGAAAATTGAAAAAAATGTTAAATTATTAGGATTTAGAAAAGATGTATATGAAATATATAAAATTTCCGATATTTTTATTTTTCCTTCAAAGAGAGAAGGATTATCAGTTGCTTTAATGGAAGCTATATGTTGTGATTTACCTATTATTTGTTCAAATATTCGTGGAAATAATGATTTGGTAGAAAATGGAAAAAATGGATTTTTAGTAAAAGTTATTGAAAAGAATGAGTATATAGAAAAAATAAAGCTTTCAAAAAATTTAGAGAAAAGTACTGAAAAAATATTAGCCAAAATAAATATCCAAAATATCGAACAAAAGATGATAACAATCTATGCAGAGTTTGTAGAAAAAATTTAAAATTAATTATAGAAAGGGGAAAAATGAAAGTAGTACATATATTAAATACTGGATTTTATTCAGGAGCAGAAAATGTTGCAATCTCAATTATTGAAAATATAGATAAAGAGATAGAGAGTATTTATATTTCATTAAAAGGACCAATAGAAAGAGTTTTGCAAGAAAAAAAAATAAAGTATTATTTAGTTGACAAACTAACACCACTATCAATAAAAAATATTTTAGATCGAGAAAAACCAGATCTGATTCATGCCCATGATTTTACAGCCAGTATAATTTCATTTACTGTCGCAAATAAAATTCCAATAATATCTCATCTTCACAATAACCCACCTTGGATAAAAAAAATAAATATAAAATCAATAATATATGGGATTACTTGTATGAAGTATAAAAAAATTTTAACAGTTTCAAGCTCAGTAATGAAAGAGTATATTTTTGGAAAAATATTTACTAAGAAAACTATTATAGTAGGAAATCCAATAAATATTTACAGGATAAAACAAAGAGCTAAAGAAGCAGAATGTTCTGAAATCTTTGATATAATTTATCTAGGAAGATTTACAAAACAAAAAGATCCAGAAAAATTTTTAGAAATAATAAAAGAAATAGTTAAAAAAATACCAAAAATAAGAGTTGGAATGATAGGTACAGGAGAAATGTATAATTTTATAGAGAATGAAATAAAAAATATGGAGTTGCAGAATAACATAAGGTGTATGGGTTTTATAGAAAATCCATATAAAATATTAGAAAACACACAACTTTTATGTATTCCATCAAAATGGGAAGGATTTGGATTGGTTGCAATTGAAGCATTAGCATTAGGAAAGCCTGTTGTTGCTTCAAATGTCGGTGGATTACCAAAAATTATAAATAATGAAGTTGGAAAAATATGTAGGACTACAAAAGAATATATAGAAGAAATTTATAAATTGTTAACAGATAAAAATTATTATAAACTTAAAAATTATAATGCTAAAAAAAGAGCTGAACTTTTACATAATGAACATTCATATTTATTAAAATTGAAAGAAATATATAAATCACTTATAAAAGATTAAGAGGTAAATAGATAATGCAAAAAGGATTATTAGTATCAAGTGTATATATTATTATAAGTATAATTTCTATATTTTTAATAAAAAGAGATGAAAAAAAGTTTGATGAAAAAAAGAGTATAGTAAAAATTTCGTATCCAACAATATTGTTAATTTCTATACTATTTACAATTTTTAATATTTATTCAACACAAATTTCTTCAAAATATGGTTCAGATAGATTGAATTATATATATGAATTTAATTATTTAAGAGATACGACTTCAGTAGCATTAAATACTTTAATAAAAATAATAAGAATAATGAACGGAGACGTATATACATTATTTTATTTTACTACTTTTATTTGTGTATTTTTATTTTTAATAGGGTATAGAATTTCTAAAAACATGAATAGTAAAATATATATTTTAATGTTAACGAATGAATGGATTTTATTTACTATAATAACATTGAAACAGGCATATGCCTGTGCAATAGCTTCTTTATTTTTTATTATTATGCTTGAATACAAAAGAAAACAAAGAATGATATTAGGTATTATATGTATTATTTTAGCAACTCTATTTCATATAAGTTCAATAATTTTATTGCCATTTTTTATTTTGTTTCAAAAAAAAAGGCTGAATAAAAATATCATTGTAATAATATTATTTTTAATTATTATAATTATATTAAAAATAGAAACTTTTGTATTTATTCTTGAAAAAATATTAGAAATAATAAGTATAAATTATGCAAATAAAATAAGAAATTATTTTAGTGATTTTAAAAAAATAGAGTTATCAGCAACATTTTTGAAATATATTCCAATTTATTACATAACATTATTAGGAGTTTTAAAAAGAAAGAAATATTTAAAGGTTTTTAAAAATTATGACAAATATTTATCGATATCTATCATTTGTTCAACACTACTTATTTTTTCCATAAAAATATACTGGTTTACAAGATTTGTGGGAATTTTTTATGTCCCAGTCTTCATTTTTTATTATTATATAAATACTAATTTTAAATCAAGAACAATACAAAATATTAATAATATTATTGTTTATGGAGGAACCTTAGTAATTCTTTTAAGAAAGATTATATTAATATTTGTTAATTATGGATTTTTTTAAATAAATACAGAAAAATTAAGGAGAAGAAATGAAAATAGGAATAGTAACATATCATAATGGAAGTAATTATGGAGCAGCATTACAAACATTTGCTTTACAAGAAGAAGTAAAGCGAAACAATTACGAAGTAGAAATAATTAATTATAAAAATTATTTTATAATGAAAGGAATGCAAAAGATAAGATTTGAATTCTCAATACATGGAATTTATTATTTTATGACAGATATATTTAATTATAGTGCAAGAAAAAGAAAAATAATAAAATTTATAGAATTTTTTAAAAATTATTCTTTAACAAAATTATATAATAAAACTGAATTAAAAAAAATAGCTTTTGATTATGATTATATTATCTCAGGAAGTGATCAAATATGGAATCCCTTACTAAATAAAGGATATGATGACATATATTTTGGGAATATAAATACTAAAGTTAATACTAAAAAAATTTCCTATGCTTCAAGTGTAGGAAATTACAAATTAGATGATAAAAATTTAAATATGGAATTTAAAAAATTAGTGGAATCATTCGAAAAAATAAGTGTTAGAGAAAATTCTAAAAAAATAGGTGAAATACTAGGAAAAGAAGTTGAACAGGTTTGTGACCCGACAATTCTTTTAAATGAAGATGAATGGAAAAATAAATTAAATATAAAAGAGACTTCAAATAAATATTTATTGATATATCATTTGGCTGATGAAAAAAATATAATTGAAATAGCACAAAGAGTAGCTGAACTTAAAAATTTAGAAATATATTGTATATGTAAGACTAGAAAAAAATATAAAAATATAAAATATTTTAACGATATTGGTCCAAAAGAATTTGTGGAACTATTTTATAATGCCTCATATATTATCACTAATTCTTTTCATGGTACAGCTTTTTCAGTGAACTTTAAAAAGCAATTTTTAAGTATTAAACATCCTAAAAGTCCACAAAGAGCAGAAACTTTTTTAAAACAGTTAGGACTAGAGAATAGATTGATAAAAGCTGATGATATTCCTAATGATATTTTAGAAGAAGAATTAGCAATAGTAACATTAAAGTTAGAAAAGATTAGAGAAAAAAGTAAAAATTTTCTAAAAATAGGTGGTGTAGAAAATAGATAAAGAATTTATAAGTTTATATGAAAATAAAAGTCAATGTTGTGGTTGTACGGCTTGCTATACAGTATGTCCTGTTTCAGCGATAAAGATGATATCAGATGATGAAGGTTTTAAATACCCAGTAATAGATATAGAAAAATGTATTAATTGTAAAAAATGTTTAAAAGTATGTGGATTTAAAAAAAGTCAAAATAGTATTATTCAAAATAGAGATAGTAATTTCCCAGTTGTTTATGCAGTAAAAAATAAAAATTTTTTATCAAGACAGAAATCGCGATCGGGAGGGATTTTTGTTGTTTTATCTGAGTATATTTTAAAAAATACTGGTATAGTTTATGGGTGTATTTTAGATAAAGATTTAAAAGCACTTCATATTAGATGTGATGATATAAAAAGTATAAATAAAATGCAAGGCTCTAAGTATGTTCAAAGTGATTTAAAAGAATGTTATGGAGATGTATTAAAAGATTTACAAAACGGAAAGAAAGTCTTATTTTCAGGGACTTCTTGTCAAATAGAAGGACTTTTATCATTTGTACCGGACAAATATAAAAGATTATTATTAACTATAGATATCATATGTCATGGAGTACCTAGTCCAAGAGTATTAGAAGATTATTTAGATTGGGTTGAAAATACTTATAAAAGTAAGTGTATAGAAATTGATTTTAGAAATAAAAAAAAATTTGGTTGGGATAGTCATGTAGAGACAATTAAGATAAACTCTGGGAAAAAAATTAATAGTAAGATATATACCAGATTATTTTATTCTCATTTAACTGTACGACCAGCTTGTTATAAATGTCCTTATAAAAGTATTTACCATATAGCAGATATAACAATTGGTGATTATTGGGGAATTGATAATGCGGCACCAGGTTTTGATGATAATAATGGAGTTTCATTAGTTTTAATTAATAATAAAAAAGGAAAAGAATATTTTTTTAAATGCAAGGAAAATATTGATTATGTAGAAACTAAAATAGAAAATAGTTTACAAACACCGTTAATCAGACCTTTTGATGAACCTTTAAATAGATATGAGTTTTGGTCAGATTATAAAAAATTATCATTTGATGATATTATAATTAAATATATATATAACGGAAAGAAAAAATTATTATTTAATTTTATGGCTATAAAAAAAGAATATATAAAAAAAATGATTTTAAAAATAAAAAAGCGAGGATAAAATGAAAATTATAACAACAACAGGATTTTATGGAACAGGTTCTAGTGCAATTACTGATTTATTATCAGAATATGAAAATATAGAAACAAAAGGTGATTTTGAGGTAAGAATTGCTCATGATCCATATGGGATTAGTGATTTAGAGTATAATTTAATTGAAAATCCAAATAGACATAATAGCAGCAATGCACTAAAAAAATTTATGGAGATGAGTGAAAGGTATTATAATCCTATTTTTTTAAAACCATATGAAAAATATTTTAATAATAAATTTAAAATATTTGTAAAAGAATATATAAAATCTCTTTATGAATTTAAATATTTAGGAAGATGGCATTACGATATAATTGAAAGAGGAAATTTTTTTATATTTGCATCAAGAGGATATAACAAAATAATAACGATATTAAAAAAAATTATTGGAATTTCAAATGATGTTAACTATAATTTACTACCTAAAAATGAACTAGCTTATGCTACAATAAAAAATCAGGATATATTTTTAGAGAGAACTAAAAAATTTTTCGATAAATTATTTAATGAAATTAATGTAGAAAATAAAGAATATATTATGTTAGACCAATTAATTCCACCAAGTAATATAGCAAGATACGAAAGATATTTTTCAAATATAAAATCTATAGTAGTAGATAGAGATCCAAGAGATATGTATTTGTTAGAAAAAAAGATTTTTAAAGGGAATATTGTACCACATTATAATATAAATCTTTTTTGCGAATGGTATAAATGGACAAGAGAACAGTATGAAAACACAGATAAAGGAAATTCAATTAGGATTCAATTTGAAGATTTGATTTATAATTATGAAAAGACAGTAGAAATTATAGAAAATTATATTGGTTTAGATAAAAAAATGCATACAAAAGCTTTAACAAAGTTTGATCCTAAAATTTCTAAAAAAAATACAAAACTTTGGGAAAAATATAAAGAATACAAAGAGGAAATTAAAATAATAGAAAAAAATCTTGCAAAGTATTGTTATAAATATTAAGAAGATAAAGAAAGAGGAGAAGTTATGGGAATTACAATAGTCACTCCAACATATAATAGAGGATATATTATAGAAAATTTATATTTTTCACTATGTAAACAAACAAATAAAAATTTTGAATGGGTTATTGTTGATGATGGTTCAGTTGATAATACTAAAGAATTGATAAATAAATTTATTCAAGAGAACAAGATTCAAATAAAATATTTTTATCAAAAGAATTCAGGAAAAGCATTGGCTCATAATGAAGGCGTAAAGTTGGCAAGTATGGAATTATTTACTTGTGTTGATTCTGATGATTGTTTAGTAGAAAATGCTGTTGAAACTATTTTAAAAAGATGGGAAAAAATAAAGATAGATGCAATTGGTATATTAGCAAAACGAATGACTTATGAAGGAAAAGATATAACTATTACAAATTTAAAAGATAAAGAAATATTTTTTTTAAGAGAAGCTTATGAGAGCAAAAAATTAAAAGGAGATACTTTTATTATTTTTAAAACTAGTATAATAAAAAACTATAGTTTTCCAAAATTTAATGGTGAGAAATTTGTTCCTGAAGATTATTTATATGATCAAACAGAAAAAATGGGAAAGTTATCTTTTTTTAATAAGAGTTTATATAAATGTAACTATTTAAAAGATGGATATACTAAAAATATAAATAAGATTATTGCTAACAATCCGAAAGGTTATCGTGCTTTTCTTGAACAAAGAATAGAATTAAGCACTCGATTGAAAAATAAATTTATTAATTTAATTAAATATACAAGTATTTCTTTTGTAATAAAAGAAGATTTTTTTCACAAAAATTATAGATTTATGAATTTATTAACATTAATCCCAGGATATTTAGTGTATATATTAAGATTTAAAAATAATAGAAAGTAGATGTATTTGAGTATTTATGGATAATAAGAAAATAATAGGAATGGATGAAAAAGAAAACATGTTACAAATAAAGGGGATTATGGCAACAATAGTTATGTTAGGACATATAGCACCTTTTATGGCAAATATTTGGTATATTATTAGTGGTGGTATTGCTGTTGGAGTTTTCTTTTATTATAGTTCTTTTGGAAGTGAAATTTCATTAAATAAAAGGAAAACTTTAAGAAATTATATCTCTAAAAAAGTTGTCAATATTTATATACCATTTTTAATAGCAGATATATTATATTTTTTATCAAGTATTTTACAAAATAAATTAATGATTTCTAAAATTGAATATAAAGACATTATATTGTACTTATTAGGTATAAAATTGTCAAATCCAATATTATGGTATATATGGCATTTGTTAATTTTTTTAGTGATTTTATATTTTATTAAAAAAAATCTAAACAAATATGAAACAATACTGTATGTAATAGTATATATTTTTTATATTATATTAGCAGTATTATTTGATATAGGAATATGGTGGTATACAGCAACATCTTGTATTTTAATAGGATTGTATTATGGAAAAAATTCTAAAAAAGAAGAAAAAAATATAATAAAATTTTTTATTTTTATAACTTGGATCACTACAGTAATATTAGGAGAAATATATTTGATAAAAAATATAAAATTATTACCACTATCAGATAATTATTATGCTGTTGGATTGCAAATGCTTGTTATTCCTCTCTTTTTATTAACTTTAAGAATGATAATGAAAAAGATAAAACTAAGTAGTTATATTTTAAAATTTTTAGGAAATATTTCGTTTGAAATTTACTTATATCATATGTTGGTGTGGGATTGGATAAAATATTACTTTTATGGAAATAACATTTATTTAAATGTATTAATAACTGTAGTACTAACTATTATTTTTTCTTTCATTGTGAAAAATATTTATAAACAAATTTTAAAAAATAAATTTAAATAAAGGAATAATCATATGAATGGAAAAAAAATATTTAAAAATTATATATATAATATGTTATATCAATTTTTTATAATAATCACTCCTTTAATAACTACTCCTTATGTTTCTAAAGTATTCGGAGCAGAAAAAATTGGTATATATAGTTATACATTATCAGTTGCTACATATTTTATGGTAGTTGGAAGTTTAGGATTTCCATTGTATGGACAGCGAGAAATAGCAATTGTATCAGAAAATAAAAGAAAAAGAAGTTCTTTGTTTTTTCAAATTATACTAGCCCAACTTATCCTTATTTTAATTGTAATATTAATATATTTATTTTTTGTGTTTAATATTGTAGAAGAAAACAGACAAATTTATTTAATTCAAACAGTGGGGTTATTTGGAGCTTCGTTTGCAACAAGTTGGTTTTATATGGGAATTGAAAAGTTTGAAGTGAGTATAGGAAAAAATATTTTTGTTAAAATTTTTTCAATTGTTACAATATTTTTATTTGTAAAAAGTTCAAATGATTTATATAAATATACTTTTATTATAGGGTTCGCAAATGTACTTGGTAATTTAATAATATTAATTGATATAAAAAAATATGTTTCTTTTTCAAAAAAAGAGATAACATTGAAAAAGATTATTTGTCATTTAAAACCAGCATTTATTTTAGGAATTCCTTATTATATAACTGTTTTTTATACAATAATTGATAGAATAATGTTAGGTTTTTTGGGAAGTGGTTATCAAGAACTAGGTTATTATGAACAAGCTCAAAAAATACTAACTTTAGCAATAGCAATTATAACAACAATATCAACAGTATTACTACCTGTTCTTTCTAATAAAATTGAAAAGAAAAATTACCAAGAAGTACAAAGTATATTATTATTAGGAGTGAATATAGTTCTGATTTTAGGATTTCCAATTGTAGTTGGATTAGTTGTAATTGGAGATATGTTGGTTCCTTGGTTTTTCGGAAAAGAATTTATAAAGGTAGGTCTATTGATAAAAATATTTGCGCCTTTACCTTTGTTTGTAGGAATAACTGATTTAATAGCAAATAAGTATTTAATTGCTAATAAAAAAGAAAAAAATTTGATTTATATAATATTAATTAGTGTGCTAGCTAATATTATTTTGAACTTAAGCTTAATTCCAAAATTTAATTCTTTAGGAGCAGCTTATGCAACAATTTTAGCAGAATTTATAAAACTTATTATAACAATAATATATGTAAAAGACTATTTTTTTAATATTTTATTTTTAAAAAATTTAGTAAATGAAAGTATTAAATATATGTTTTCGAGTATAGTTATGTTCATAATATTAATTTTAGCAAAATATAAACTAAAATTAGAGTTTACATTTATTAATACATTATTAATAATATGTTTAGGGATGATAATTTATATAATATGTTTAATAAAAATAAAAAGTAAGTATATATATTATTTAAAAAAATTGATTTTATAAAAATTTAGAGAAATTATTAGTGTTAAGTAGATAAATATATTTTTAGAATTGGTAATTATAAATTTTATATTAGACTAAGTTATCTTAACAATATAATTAGAAAAAAATTTGTTATAGAAAGATAAATAATTTTTAATAGTTAAAATACTATACAAATTCAGATTGAATTCATTGTGATGTGAAGTTAAATTAATAAAATTTAAAAAGTTAGGGAGATAGTTATGAAAGCAATAATTTTGGCTGCGGGAATGGGAAGCAGATTAAAAAAAATTACTAAAAATAAAACTAAATGTATGGTTGAAGTAAACGGAGAAACATTAATTGCAAGAGTTTTGAATCAATTAGAGAAATATAAATTAGATGAAATAATTGTAGTTACTGGATATAAAGAAAATATTTTGAAAGATTATATCGAAAAATTATCGTTAAAAACAAAAATAAAATTTTGTAATAATGAAATTTATGATCAGACAAATAATATTTATTCTTTATCATTAGTAAAAGATGAAATGGTTCAAAATGATATTTTATTAATTGAATCTGATTTAATATTTGAAAGTGAGATTTTGGATGAAATAATATCTAGTTCAGATAAAAACTTAGCAGCAGTTTCACCTTATGAACTTTGGATGGATGGAACATGTGTAGAGTTAGATAAAGACAACAATATTGTAAATTTTACATCATCAAAAGAATTTGGAATAGATAAAACTGATAAATATTATAAAACGATAAATATTTATAAATTAAGCAAAGAGTTTAATTCAAAATATTATATTCCATTTTTAGAGGCATATATAAAATCAAAAGGAACAGACCAATATTATGAAACAGTTTTCGAAACAGTTATAAAGATTATTCCAAATCAATTAAAAGGATTAATAATAAAAAATATCAAATGGTATGAAATAGACGATAAACAAGATTTAGATATTGCAGAGAGTTTATTTGCTGAAAATAAAAAACTAAATAAATTTGAAAAAAGATATGGTGGATTTTGGAGATATCCTAATCTTTTAGATTATTGTTATCTAGTAAACCCATATTTTCCACCTAAAAAAATGATGGATGAGATAAAGAGAAATTTTGAAGTATTACTAGCCCAATATCCATCAGGATTAAAAGTTAATAATTTATTAGCAAGTAAATATTTTGATATCGAAGAAAAATATGTTGTAATAGGAAATGGTGCTGCAGAATTAATAAAAGGTTTATTAAATGCAATAGAAGGTAAATTAGGGGTTATAAGACCTACTTTTGAAGAATACCCAAATAGATATTTTGAGGATAATATAGAAGCTTATTATCCAACTAAGATAGGATTTAGATATTCTAGTAAGGATATAATTAATTACTTTAATGATAAAAGAATAGATAATTTAATTTTAATAAATCCTGACAATCCTTCTGGAAATTATATAGAAAAAAATGGATTATTTGAGATTTTAGAATGGGGAGAAAAAAACAAAATTCAAATAATTATAGATGAATCTTTTGTTGATTTTTCTAGCGAAGAAGATCCAAGTTTGTTAAAAGATGATATTTTGGAGAAATATAAAAATTTAATAGTTGTAAAAAGTATTTCAAAATCATATGGAGTTCCTGGATTAAGATTGGGGATAGTTGCATCTAGTAATGAAGAAATAATAAATAAATTAAAGAAGGAAGTTAATATTTGGAATATAAATTCTTTTGCAGAGTATTATATGCAAATTTTTGGAAAATATCAAAAAGGATATATTAAAGCTTTAAAAGAGATTAAGCTAGCAAGAAATAATTTTATAAAAGAATTAGAAAAAATAGAAGAGTTAGAGGTATATCCATCAGAAGCTAATTACCTATTAATTAGAATACTAAAAAAATATAGTTCTAAAGATTTAGCAGAGATATTATTAGATAAATATGAAATACTAATAAAAGATTTAAAAAATAAAAATGGAATAGATGATAATTATATAAGAATAGCTGTAAAAACTACTGTAGAAAATAATTATTTTATAAATGCAATAAAAGAGATTTTTATGGATGGTAGATAATTATGAAGTTAAAAAGTTTAAAAACTGCTTATTTAAATATAAGTGGGAATTTTTATCCAAATGATTATATAAATTTAGCAAGAGTAGAAGATAATAAAATAGCTTTTAATGATAGTACTTTATTTTTAAATAAAGAACTAAAAGAAGTTCTCAATCAAGATAAAATCAAAAGATTTGAAGATGTTGTTGTAATTTTTAAATTAGAAAATTCTTGGGGAGTTATATGTAATATTTTAATTAAAGATTATAAAGAGAAAAAAATATTATGTCATGAATTAGTATTATCTGATGTTATTCAAAGGATGTTAAGTAACTTTCATAATTATAATTCAGAAGCTAATCCAGTGATATTATTACATAATAAAAAATTAAATTTAGAAGAATTTGTTGATAAAAATAAAGAAGAATATAAAATAGAAAAAGAAGAATTGAAATTATATGTGTATTCTCAAGAAAAAGCAAAAGATATTATTTTAAAATTAGAAGAAAACGAACATTTTTATATAGCTGATGGACACCATAGGTTATATAGTACCTCTCTATATTTTGAAAAAGAGACTGTAATGAGTTGTATTTATGAAATGGAAGAAATAAATATAGAAGCAATTCCTAGAAAAATAGAAAATATAACTCAAGAAAAGTATTTAGAAATAATAGAAAAAATCAAAAATAAATTTATTATGTTGGATAATACTAAAAAATTAGAAAAAGGTGAAGTTAGATTATATTATAAAAAAAATATTTTAACTTTTAAATTATTAGAAATTTCTGGAGATTTATTTTCAAATAATGATATATATAGATTAAATACACAGGTAATATCTGATATTTTTAGAATTTTTAAGGATGATGGTGTAAAATTTTTATCAATAAAAGAATTAAAAAAAGAATTGTTAAATCAAGAAACTAATGATATTTATTTAGAAACAGCAGCTATGGATAAATTTGAATTTATGAAAACAATAGAAAATGGAAATATTATGCCACCAAAATCAACTTATTTTAAACCTAAGTTTCCTTCTTTTTTAGTATTTAATACTTTTAAATAGTTAGAGAATAAAAACTATAACCTCAAAATAAAAATTGGGGTTATTTTTCTTCCTAAATCCCAGTTATTACCATTTAATCTCACTTACTGGAAAAATATTAAAAATAACTCTTTACAAATCCTTTAAAAAGTAATAATATATAAATATAGATCATACTTAACTGTAATAACTGATAAAATATATTTAGGGGTGATGATATGCCAAGAGATAATGATTTTAAAAGTAAAAATGAATATAAAAGTGAGTGTGAGGAATATTTGAAAAAGAAATTAGAGAACAGTAGTGACTTTGAAAAGGATTTAATGAATGAATTAGTGGAAAAGTATGGACTATGGGTTACAATTGAAACAGCAATGAAGATTACAGGTAAGAGTAGAAGTACAATTTACAAATATAAGGACAATAATAGTTTTATATACAAACAAAGTGAGAGAAAGATTTCAATATATACAAAAAGTTTAATATTTGTGTTATAAAAATGTATGAAAAATCTTTTCAATAACAGAAACATGTAGTATAATAGTAAAATATTACAAATTTAGTTAGGAGAAAAGAGATGAACAAAGAAAAAGAGTATGGGTTGTTTACGGCTATTACTATGATCGTAGGAATAGTAATAGGTTCAGGGATATTTTTTAAGAGTGACAATATATTAGTTTATACTAATGGAAGCATATTAAAGGGTGTATTAATATTCGTAATTGCAGCAGTAGGGATAATATTCGGGAGTTTAACTATAGCCCTATTAGCATCTAGGACAACAAAGCCTGGAGGATTAATAACATATGTAGAGGAGTATGTGAGTCCAAAGGCTGCTGGAGCATTTGGGTGGTTTCAAGTATTTATATATTTTCCTGCAATACTTAGTGTTGTATCTTGGGTAGTAGGAGTATATCTATGTATGCTTATGGGTTGGGAAGCTACACCAGAGAGATTAGGAGTTATAGGTGGAATAGCATTTTTAACTTGTTTTGGAATAAACTATTTTTCAGCTCTATTGGGTGGAGCATTTCAAAACTTTGCCACTGTATCTAAGGTTATCTTAATAGGTGTTTTAGCAGTTGCAGGTTTTATCTATGGAGATCCCAAGCTAATAACTAATTCAGATGTTGTATCAACAGCTGGAAGCTCTATGGCTTGGTTAGGAGCGTTATCACCAATAGCCTTCTCATATGATGGTTGGGTAGTAGCTACATCAATCTCACATGAGATAAAGGATTCTAAGAAGAATCTACCAATAGCTTTAGTGTTTGGACCAATATTTGTACTATTTGCCTATGTTGCATATTTTGTAGGAGTTAGTATCTTAGTTGGACCACAGAAGATAATGGAGCTAGGAGATGCTCATGTAAATGAGGCTGTGACTATACTATTTGGTGCTGGTGGAGCAAAGGTATTTTTAATATTTGTAATCCTATCTGTATTGGGATCATTGAATGGATTTACATTAGGATTTTTAAGAATGCCATATATATTAGCTATTAGAGATATGTTCCCAATGGCTGACAAGGTAGGTTATTTAGAAGAGGGGCATCACATTCCAAAGTGTTCAGCAAGAGTAGCTGGAATAATATCGTTAGTATACATAGTTATAAACTACATAGTTCAAAAATATGAGCTTATACCTAATTCAGATATTTCAGAGATACCAATAGTAGCAAGTTATATTATCTATATTATACTGTATGTCTATGTAATCAAGCTATATAGAGCTGGGGAGATAGATAGTATGGTAAGAGGTATGATAATACCTGTAGTGGCTACTGTAGGATCGTTAATAATAATATTAGGAGGGTTACAGAATTTAATGACTTTCCTATATTTAGGAATCTGTGGAGTAGTTATCATCATTGCTTTAAGTTATTTGGGGAGAAAAGAGAAAAATTTAGTAAGACAATTATAAAATGTTTTGTAAAAAACGTAAAAAAGAAGTATAATAAAGAGAACGACAAAACATATGAAGGATGGAGGAGCTATGAATCAGATAGAAGAGAGAAAGTATTATGAAGATGAGGATGAAATTGATTTAATGGAACTCATCAGAACTTTAGGAAAGCACAAGGGGATAATACTAATATCGACAATATTGGTAACACTATTATCAGTTGTAGGGGGTTATCTGTATAATAGAGAAAATACTATAAATAGTACAATAATAGGTTTTAATTATCCAGAGATGGAGAGAGGAAAGAATCCAGATGGATCAGTATTTTTTAAGGATAATATAATTCCATTGAATGTAATAAATAAGGTATACATAGAGAATAAAGATAAGATAAAAGCAGATGGTATATCAAACTTTAAAACAAAAATAAATGTAGAGGGAATAATACCAGAAGCGACTGAGACAAGAATAGAGAGTGCTTTAAAGAATGGAGAGATATTGACATATACTCCTACTCAATACAAGATAAGTACAAAGGAGAGTAAGGAGATATTAGAGGAGTTATCAACTGACTCAATAGAGGAGTTTATAAACAAGTATAAACCTAACTATGCAGTGGCAGAGGTAGAAGAGTTTAAAAACTATGACTATGATAATATCTACACACTTTTAAATGATAGAATATCTCTATTAAAGAGCAATATCAATTCAGAGACAAAGAAAAACTACATCTCAAACAAATTGGGATACTCTTTCAATGAGTTATTAGTTAAATTAGAGAGTTTAGAGAGAGTTGAGTTACAAGATTACTACTCTTACTTCACTGTTCATGGGTTAAGCTTGAACAAGATAATGAGAGAGACAAGATATGACTCTGAAATTAGAGAGATAAGATTAGAAAAAGAGAAGTTACAAGCTAAAGCTCAAATTATTAAATCTATGTTAGAGCAGTACAAACCAACTAATAGAAATATAGTTGTACCTAATGTAGGAGAGTTTGGAATAAAGATAAATACAGAGAATGAGTATTATACTGGTTTAATCAATGAGTATTTAAATGTAAATAGTCAGATTAAAGATAAAGAGTTTACTATCAAAAAACTTCAAGAGGAGAAGGAGATAGTTAACTACCCTTCTGAAAACCAGAAGAAAGTAATTGATCAAAAATTAAATGTGATCACTACTAAATTGAATGGAATAATAAATGAATTAAACAAAATAAATGAAGAATATGTAAATGCAAAGTACTCAGATATGATAAAAATTGCTTCACCAGTAACTGAGGTTAAGACTGAAAAACCAGTGGTACTATTTTTAGCAATAGGAATCGTACTTGGAGGAATGTTAGGAATATTCCTTGCATTTATGAAAGAGTTTGCAAAAAACTACAAAGCAAAGTATTCAAAATAGGAGAAAGGGGAATAGCATAGATATGTTATTCCTTTTTTTGATTATAAAACAAAGTATGAGTGGATATAAAAAATAGGGATAGGGTTAGGAGGCTTTTTGTGAAAAGAGTACATTTTAGATACTCAATATTTTTTTCTGTATTTTCTTTAATAGTGACAATTTTTTTAACTAGTTTTATTTTTAAAGAGTATAAAAAGGACCAACAACATGAAAAAGAGTATTTTTTAAATATATATAATTTAAGAATTAAACATTTAATTGAAGATTTAAGTTTTGCTATAAAAATGGGTGAGGGAATAATAAAATTAACAAAGGATAGTAATTTTGAGAATGGAGAATTAGATTATTCATTTAGTCTTATTGTAGAGGAGCATTTGTTGAGAAATATATCTATTTTGCCAGATGGAATTGTAAAATATGTATATCCTTTAGAAAATAATAAAGAAGCTATTGGTGATAATGTATTTGTAATGCCAAATCGAAAAAAAGAGGTCGAAATTGCGATTAGAACAAAAGATATAACTATTTCTGGGCCAGATAGATTGACACAAGGTGGGCAGGGATTATCAGTAAGAAAAGCGATTTTTAATAAAGATGGAACTTTTTGGGGTATGATTGCATTGATAATAGATTTAGATAAATTAAATAAATCTATAGATCTCTATTCTTTGAAAAAATTTGGTTATCAATATGAGATATATTCATGTGTAAATGGGCAAGGTAAGATTATAATAGACAGAAGTGATAAATTTAAAGAGGGGCAAATTGAATTTATCTCTATACCATTAGCTAATGGAGAGTGGTGTTTTGGAATATATAAAAATACATCTATAACTATTTATTTAATACTAGCGTTAATATTAGGATCTGGTTTGTTTTTTTCATATTTAACATATATATATTTACGAAAAAGAGAATTAAAGATTAAATTGATAAAACAGGATCTCTATCTAGATAAATTAACCAACTTATATAATATAAAAAAACTTGATGAGTTAAAATCACTTGAAATTTTTACTCTCTTCTTTATAGATTTAAATGATTTTAAAGCTATTAATGATACTTATGGACATGGAATTGGAGATAAACTTCTCATATTCTTTTCAACATCACTAAAAAGTATATTGAGAGATAAGGATTTTGCTATTAGAAATGGGGGAGATGAATTTCTTTTAGTAATTAATGGTATTTTCCTTCAAAAAGATGTTGATTCATTTTGTGAAAGATTAGAGAGACTTAAAAAATTAAAGATGCCATACAAAAAAGGAGATATCTATATTAAATTTAGCTATGGATATGTTATTTCAACAGAAGAAAATAAAAATATAAATGAATTGATAAAAAAAGCAGATGAAAACATGTATAAAAATAAGAGAAATGATAAAAAGAATAGTAGATAGATAAAAAATGGAATATTAGGGAGGAGATTATGGAAAAGCTGTTTCTTTATGATATGGATAGGGTATTATTGATATTTCTACTGTTAGCAGATCTAGAGAGAGATGATATAACCTATGTTACCTATGAGGGGAAGGAGAGTATATTAGAGGGGTTACCAGGAAGAAAGATAGTCTTAGAGAACTCTAAGATGTATGGTAAGAATCAGATACTCAATAGAATAAAGATGTCAAAATATATAAAAGAGTTGAGAAGTGAGTTAGCACCAGTTCTAAAGAGGATAGAGAGTGGGGAAGCTAAGCTCTATGGAATGGATAATCTAGCTCTTGGGAAGAGAGTGTTCTACAAGGAGAGAATAAATGTTATAGAGGAGGGAACTCTAAACTATATGCCTTACAAGGCAGATCCAAGCAGTATTAAGGAGTTAGTACAAAAGGGGATAGCACTTCTTTTTGGTTTGAGTGAGAGAAAAAAGGTGATGGGCTATGGAGATAGTGTGGATAAGATATATCTAACTGATAGTCTATGTGAGAGAGTACCAGAGGGATTGGAGAAAAAAGCAGAGATCATCAATCTTCAAGAGCTATGGGAGAGAAAGAGTGAGCAGGAGAAGAGGGTTATAAAAAGAGCTTTTAACTTCAATGATGAGATCTTGGAGAAGATAAGTGGAGAGAGTGTAATGCTATTTACACAGCCTATGTCAGAAGATGGAATACTATCAGAGGAGAGAAAGATAGAGCTATATACTAAGGTGATAGAGAGATACCCTAACAAGTCCGTTATAATCAAGGCACATCCGAGAGAGAAAACAGATTACTCCAAGCATTTTCCCAATTGCTATGTGATGAGGGAGAAATACCCAGTTGAACTGTTGTCAGTTATGGGGATAAAGCTAGAGAGAGTGGTGACTCTTTTCTCCACAGCTGTATTTGGATTTGATAAGGATATAGCTATAGATTTTTATGGAACAGAGGTAGATAATAAACTCTTTGAAAGATTTGGAAGTTGTGATAATATAATGGTAAGAAATAGTTATCTATAGGAGAGAGTATGAGTGGTGGAGGAAAAATAACAAAGAATATAGCTTGGCTTATGTTTGATCAGGTATTTATACTTGTGCTACAGTTTGCTGTAGGTATAAAGATAGCCAACTACTATGGGGCAGAACTATATGGAAAGTATAACTATGCAGTGTCATTGGTTGCCTTTTCAGCAATATTTTTTGAACTCTTAAACAGTAGGGTAATAAAGAAGTATTACACAGATGATAATTTTAACAATGTAGTTCACAATGTATGTTTTTTTAGAAATACAATGGCAGGGATAATATTTTTTATTCCAATAGTTATAAAATTCACTGTGGGAATGGACAATCTCATCTTCTATATGTTGATGTTGATGTGTCTAGATAATATATTGGTAACAGCTACCTATGGGGTGGAGAACTTCTTTGAATTTAAGCTAGAATCTAGAAGGATAGTTATATCCAACAATATAGTGAAGGTGATATCCTATACACTACAGTATTTAGCTATGATATTTCATCTGGGTATAGTTGTATTACCAGCTATAAGGTGTATAGGAAACCTTATCAGAATGGGAATATTGAAGTACCAATATAGACAAGCCTACCTTATAAAGTTAAAAAACTTGGAGAAGAGGGTGGATAGAGATCTAATCCTAAGGATAGTAGATGAGGGAAAATTTTTATGGATAAGCTATATATCTTTTTTAATATATACCCAAGTTGACAGACTTATGATAAAATACTATATGGGAGTGGCAGATGTTGGGATATACACCATAGGGTTTCAGCTCTCAGCAATCTTGGCTATTCTATTGGGACCAGTTGAGAACTCACTGTTTCCTAAGATGATGGAGCTATACAGAAAGGATTATAAAGAGTACTATAATTTTTATCTCTTTTCAAATACATTAATAACTCAGTTCTACTTTGTAGTGACTCTACTATCAATAGTAGTTGTAAAATATACTTTTAAATATGTATATGCACAGGAATATTTACCAGCTATAGGTGTTTACACTATCTTGGCAGCCTCTATATTTATAAAGGCAAATGCCTCACTACAGACTGGACATATGACAATTAAAAAGATTACTAAGAAAAGTTTTTATAAGACTTTGATAAGTCTTGTTGTAAATATAATTTTAAATGCTCTATTGATTCCAAAATACGGTATAAATGGGGCAGCAATAGCAACTTTAATCACACAGTTTATAGCTCTATTTGCAATTGATTTTTTCATTGCAGAGTATAGAGAACAGGCGTTGGTTCAGTTGAAATCACTTAATAGTTTTTATCTTTTAAAGGAGCTAATAAAAAAATATAGGAGCAGAAAGGAGAGCCAAAATGTATAACGGAAAAAGAATATTAGGGATAATACCTGCTAGAGGTGGAAGTAAGGGGATACCTTCAAAAAATATAATTGAGATCTATGGAAAACCTCTAATTCAATACTCAATTGAGTGTGCAAACTCTTCAAAATACCTAGATAGAACTGTTATTTCAACAGATGATCTAGAGATAAAAGCTGTAGCTGAAAAATTTGGTGGAGATGTACCATTTTTAAGACCAGCAGAGTTGGCTCAAGATACATCTAAGACAATAGATGCTGTAATCCATGCTATTAACTGGTTGAAGGAGAGAGGAGAGGAGTATGACTATCTTGTACTACTTCAAAATACTGTTCCTTTGAGAAAGGGTTGGCATATTGATGAGGCAATAGAGAAGCTATTTGCAACAGATGAGAAGAGCTTGGTAAGTGTAACTGAGGTAGATGAGAATCCAGTACTTATGAGAACGATAAATGAAGATGGAACAGTAAAAAATCTATTATCACTAAATAGTACAATGAGAAGACAGGATTTTCCTAAATTCTATAGAGTAAATGGAGCTATATATATTCAGGAATTAAATGAGAACTTTGGATTGGAAACAAGTCTTAATGATGGTAGATTAGCTTATGAGATGAGTGAAAAATACTCTGTGGATATAGATACGTACTTGGATATAAAGAAGATCGAATACTATCTAGATCAAGAGCTTAATAATAAATAAAATAAAAAGATAAATATGGAGGGATTAAAAAGTGTGTGTTGAAAAAATCAGAAAGATATGTGTAGGAGCATTTATAGTTGTAGGATTAGCTTGTATATTTGTGGAGAGATCAAATGCACCAAAGGAGTATACAGCTGTTGCTGATGGATTCAATGGAGATATGAAGGTGACAATAGTAGCTAAGAAAAACTCTAGAGGAGAGGTTAGAATAACAGATATAAAATATAACCATGAAGATACTGCAGCAATAGCAGATCCAGCTATTGATCAGCTTATAACTAAATTGAAAGAGACTCAAGATATATCGAAGGTGGATACAGTTGCAGGTGCAACTTATAGCTCTGAAGGATTTATTGAGGGTTGCAAAGCTTGTATTTCACAGGTGGAGTAATATGTTTAATATATTGTATGTAATTCTAATAGGATTAGGTTTTCCTATTATGAGATTTATGAGTGTAAGATTTGAAACTGTAAATAATAATGCTGTTAGATTTTTGGCTGGGGGTATATTCTTTATCCTAATATGCTGTTTTAAATATCGTAATGAACTGTTAAAGATTAGAAATAAGCCAATATTAATTTTAAAACTTTTGGTATTGAGTTTTTTTATGACAGGAAATATGTATTTTTTTATAAACGGAATAAAAGAAACTTCAGCTTTAGCAGGGAGTATATTTGGAGTTTTAGGAATGCCAGTAGCTATAATTATGGCTTCTATATTTTTTAAAGATGAAAGGGATAGAGTCAAGCAGAGAAATTTTTATTTGGGAAGTATTTTAACAATTTTAGGTTCATTGATTTTTGTTTTTTATGCTCAAAGAGGTGGAGGAAATGGCAATTTTTTAATAGGATCACTATTTCTAGGAATTGCTATATTTATACAATCTATACAAAATTTAATAGTAAAACATATAGCAAAAGAGTTACATCCAATAGTTATAAGTGCTTTTATAGCTACTTTTTCAGGAATCAATTACTTTATCTTGGCATTTAAAACAGGAAAGATAAGTGAGTTGTTAGAAGTAGATAAAATCTTGATAATAGGTTTGATTTTAGCAGGAATATATGGATTGGTAACAGGGATGTTGATGGCATTTCAGATTATGCAGAAACAAGGTGTTTCAGTATTCAATGTGCTTCAGCTTTCAATACCATTAGCAACCAGTGTAATTGGTTATTTGACTTTGGGAGAAAAGATCAATTTTCATCAAGGGATAGGAGCTGCTATCATCCTATTAGGATGTATTTTTGCTCTAAAAAAACATACTAAAGTGTAAAGAGAGGTTTGTGTATGAAATTAGGTCTAGTATTAGAAGGTGGGGGAATGAGAGGTATCTATACAGTTGGAGTATTAGCTGCCTTTAGAAAATACAATTTTATGCCAGATTATATTGTAGGTGTATCTGCTGGAGCTTCCCATGCAGCTTCCTATATCTCAAAGCAGGATGGAAGAGCACTTAGAACAAATATAAACTACTTAAATGATAAGAGATATTTGAGCCTAGAGAACTATATAAAGACAGGTTCACTCTTTGGAATGGATTTTCTATATAACGAGATTCCACAAAAGCTAGATCCATTTGATTATACAAGCTTTTTTGCCAATCCTTGTGAGTTTAAGATCGGTGTTACCAATGCCGAAACTGGAAGGGCTGAATTTTATGATAAAGAGTGTATACATGATGGATCAATAGTTTTGAGAGCCTCGTCATCTATACCATTAGTAGCCAATCCAGTGAAGTATAGAGGGAATATCTACTTTGATGGTGGAACAGCAGCTCCAATACCTGTTTCACAGGCTTTGAAAGATGGCTGTGACAAGCTAATAGTAGTTTTAACTAGAGATAGAGATTTTATAAAGCCGAAGTTGAGATGTTTTCCACTCATAGCTTGGAAGATGAGAGAGTACCCAGCTATGGTAGAGCTACTTAAAAGACACCATGAGGTGTATAGAGAAAATCAAGAGGAGATAAGGAGATTGGAAGCTGAGGGAAAAGCTTATGTAATAGCTCCAAGTGCACCTCTACAGATAGATAGGTTTGAGAAAAATAGAGATAAACTATTGAAAGTCTATAATCTAGGTTTTGCTGACGGAGAAGAGTTTATAAAAAAATTTTAGAGAATAAATAAAGAGAATACTCCAAATTTTATATGATTTGTATTTACAAATTATATAAAAGAATATATAATTTAAAGAAAGGAGTTGAATTAATATGGCTCAAGTAAGTATTAATTTTAGAGTTGAAAATGACTTAAAAGAAGAGTTTAGTAAATTATGTGAAGAGATGGGACTTTCTGTAACTTCAGCATTTACAACCTTTATGAAAATGACTATAAAAGAGCAAGGTATACCATTTGAAATAAAAGTTAATAAAAAAATATCAAAAGATGATGTGAAAAAAGCTTTTGAATATTTAGAAAATGTTGATCCTTGCAGTGAAGAGGAAAGCAAAGAAATTCTAGAAATGTTGAATGATTTATCAGAGGAAGATAAAAAAATTTCAAGTAGAAATGTGATTGAACTATGATTTTAGAATTTTTATATTCAAAAAAAGCTGATAAATTTTTTAATAAGCATATTGGAGTAAAAAAAGATTTTGAAAATACTATAATTAAATTTTTTCGAGGAGATAGAAATATAGATATAAAACCTCTTCAGGGATTTAAAAATTCTATTTATAGAATGAGGTTAGGAAGTTATAGAATAATTTTTACAAGAAAAGACGAAGAAATTATTATAATTTATACAATTGATGCAGGAAATAGAGGAGATATCTATAATAATTTAAAAGATATAAAAAAGATTATTAAGTAAAAAATTCATATTTAAAACTAATTGTCAATTTGATGATTAGTTTTTATTTTTGTCAAAATAAATGTAAAAAAAACTTAAATATATTTTAAAATAATGGTATAATTATATATATAAAAGTCAAAATAAATGTAAAAAAAACTAAAAAAGAAGGAGGGAGTATGAATAGAATAATAAATACTAGAGAACTAGATAATAATAATTCTAAGTATGCTATTTTTAAATCTTTAGAAAGAATGGTAAAAAAAGGAGAACTAAAAAGAGCAGAAAAAGGTTTATACTATATTCCGAAGAACTCTATTTTTGGTGAACTTTCTCTCTCCATAAAAGAATTTATACAAAAATATTTATATATTGGAGATAGAAGAATAGGATACATTACAGGAGTTAATCTTTTTAATAAGTATGGACTTACTACACAACTTTCTAACAGTATAGAGATAGCTACAAATACAAGAAAAAATCCTAGAGAATTTGATGGAATAAAAATAAAATTTATTCAAAATAAAGCTCCAATAACAGAAAAAAATATTAAATATCTTGAAATTTTAGATATATTAAAGAATTTAAAAAAGATTCCAGATTCTAATATAGCAGAGAGTTATATGTTGGTAAAGAAAGTAATATTAAGTTTAGCTTATGAAGAGATAATGACCTTATTAGAAATAGCAGAAAAATACTATACAGTAGTTGTGTTGGCTTTACTTGGAAGTATGGTAGAGGAAAAGAATATTTTGAAAGTAGGAGAATTGAAGAAAAGCTTGAATAAAACTACTATTTTTAAATTAAATTTGGATTTAAAAAATGGAAAAGAGTGGAGGATAGAATAATAAATAAAAAAGGGATTATACAAATTAATTATTAATTTATATAGCCCCTTTTTTTATGTTTCAAGCACTGTATTAATCTAAAATATCATTTAACTTAAATCTATTATTTTACAGCAATAACTTCTATTTCAACTTTGACATCTTTTGGGAGTCTTGCTACTTCAACACATGCTCGTGCAGGTTTAACTTCTCCAAGGTATTCGTTATATACTTCGTTGATAGCAGTAAAATCATTCATATTTTTAATAAATACACTTGCTTTTACTACATCACTCATTGAATAACCAGCAGATTCAATTATAGCCTTTATATTTTCTAAAGATTGTTTAGTTTGTTCTTTTACATCTTCGGAAATTAAAGTCATAGTTTCAGGAACAAAAGGAATTTGTCCAGAAACAAATAGCATTCCATTGATTTCAATAGCTTGAGAATAAGGTCCTAAAGCAGCAGGTGCCTTATCAGTATGTATTATTTTTTTCATATTATTTATTCTCTCCTTTTATATTTTCATTATATATTGTTTCTATAAGTTCTAAAGCTCCTGTAACATTAGCTAATTGAGTTGCAATATCCATTCTCATAAAACCATCTGCAGTTTTTCCAAAGAGACTACCTCTAGTAAGTACTAATCCATATTTTTTAAATAATTTATCTAATTCATCACTTGTCAAATTCCAATCTAAAAAGTCTAACCATAATAGATATGTTGAATTAGGTTTAACTAATTTAACTTTTATATTTTTTTCTTTAAAGAAATTAGTAGCATACTCTATATTTTTAGCAATGTATTTTCTCATCTCAATAACATAATCATCACAATGATTATAAGCAGCTTCAGCAGCAACTAATCCCATATCAATTACATCTAATCTAAGATTTTGATATGCAATTTTAAATTGAGTACGAATGAAATTATTTGGAATTACTATAAAGGCAGTATAAAAGCCATGAATATTGAAAGTTTTTCCTGTTCCAGTTAACATAATAGAGTTTTGTTTAATCTTATCATTTAATGATAAAACAGATGTATGTTTATGATTATTAAAATAGAAATCAGAATGGATTTCATCACTTAAAAGGATAATATTATTTTCACAACATATTTTTCCAATTTTTTCTAATTCTTCTTTTGTATAAACTTTACCAGTAGGATTTGCTGGATTACATATTACCATCATTTTAACTCTTGGATTTTTTGCAAATTCTTCAAGCTCTTCAAAGTTGATTTCATATTCTCCTTTTTCTCTGTTGTATATCATAGTATTATCAATAACTTTTCTACCGTAATTTTCAGCAGTATCTTTAAAGTAGTTAAATACAGGTGTTTGAATTATAATTGCATCACCAGCATGAGTGTATGCATCTAGCATAACTCTTAGACCAACCATACTTCCTATACAGTTGCAAATAGAGTCTTTATCAATAGTTACATCATACTGTCTTTTCCAATAATTAGCTAAAGCTAAAAATACATTATCACAATCACAAATATATGTTAATGCTCCTTCATCAATTTTAGCATGTAGTGCTTTAGCAACAGGCTCAGGAATTCTGAAATCAGTATCAGCACAACCCATTGCAAATTTTGCATTTTTACCTTCAGCATCCCATTTCCAACAATTTGTATTTCTTCTATTAAAAGGTTTATCAAAGTTATACATAAATTATTCCTCCTTATTTTATTTTAAACTCTTTTTTTAAATCCTATTCCAAATACAGCTAAAATTATAGCCATTACTGCATTTCCCCAACAGAAGAAGTTAAATGGTAGAGAGCTCATTGTTGCTACTCCAGTAATTGAAGCAAGATATATAGCTGTATCAACCCATGGAACACATGTTACAAATTGAGAACTTGCTGGCATACAACTAGCAATTAAATCTTTATCATCCATACCTTCTTTATGAAATTTTTCTTTAAATAGATCACTTGCTATAAGAACTGCTAAATAAGAGCTTGTAGTTAGAGCAACTACTAACCCAGAAACAAGTATTGATGAAAATACTAAACCAACTCTACTTGTTACTTTTGAGAAAATAGCTTCTGCAACAACATCAACAGCTTTTATTTTTGTCATTAAAGCTCCATAACAAGTAGCTATAATTGCTAAAATAGCAGAACTAATCATTCCTAATATTCCACCACGATTTACAAGATTTAGAAAAATACTACTATAATTTTCAGCACCTAATCCAGTTATTTTTTCTATGTTGAACCCTGAATACCAAAAGTCAAGTCCTGTTGCTAAAGAATAACCATTGAATATCTTTCCAAAAATAATTGCTATTAAAGAAGAAACAATAAGAGTAAAAATAATTGGTTTTTTTCTAAAAGTTAAAAAGAAAACTAAGATCATTGGTAAAATAACAAGCGGATTTGTATTAAAAACACTTGAAATTTCAGCTCTAATAGCAGTACTTGTAGCTAAATCAGCTTGTCCAGCTCCACCAATAAAACCTAATATTGTATAAACAACAATTGAAAAAATTACAACTGGAATAGAGTAGAATGACATTCTTTTTATCATAGTCATTACATCAGTATTAGCTAGGTTAGCAGCAACATTAGTTGTATCACTCATTGGAGATAATATTTGACCTACATGTGCTCCAGAAATAACTGCTCCAGCTACCATAGGTAATGATACTCCCATACTTGAAGCAATAGAAACCATAACAATACCTATAGTTCCGGCAGTTCCCCAAGAAGTACCTATAATCATAGCTACTAATCCAGTTATGACAAAAGATAAAACTATCATAAAATTAGGATTAATAACCTCAACTAAATAATATATTAATGTAGGAATAGTACCAGAATACATCATAGATGCTATAAATATACCTATTGAAAAGATTATTAAGATAACTTCCATTAAATTTCCTAATCTTTCAAGAATTGCTTCCATTAAATTGTTCCAAGTGTAACCACATTTATTTCCAATTATCATACACCAACTTGTTGCAATTACTAGCATTGGAACACTACTAGTATTTGTTTTTACAGAAAAGATTATTAATCCAATTAGTAAAATTACAGTTGAAAAAGCTTCAAATACATTTGGTTTTCTTATTGTTTTTTCCATTTTCCCTCCAAAATTATTTTATTAACAATAGTAAAAATATAATAGATTATTCAATAGATTACAAAAAATATTGAGTAATCAAAACTGTAGATAAAAATACAATGTTATTTTAAATCATTTAAATTACCAACCTCCTAGTTTAAAAAATAATTTATTTGTTTGTTTTTATAGCAAATTGTTATTATATTTTAATAATAACATAATTTCAAAATAAATGCTAGTATTTTTTTTATTAAATAAAAAATATTTTATTCAATATATAAAATTTTATCTGATAAATTTTTTTTTATTATTCTTGCATATTTTTTTAAATTTATATATAATTATTCTTAGGAAGAAAGGAGGTTTACTATGTCTACATATTTACAATTAACACAAATAGATAAATTAATATTAGAGTCGTATTCTAGATTAGTAAATGATTTAGGAATGTATTTGGGGGAGGGGTATGAAATTATTTTGCATAGTTTAGAAAACTTAGATAGTTCTGTAGTTAAAATATACAATGGACATTATTCTAATAGAAAATCAGGAGCTCCTATAACTAACTTTGCTTTATCTATGCTATCAAAAATACAAGATTTAGATCAAATAAAATCAATTACTTATTTTAATAAATCAAAAACAGGAGCAAAACTCCGATCATGTACTATTCCAATATTAGGAGAAAATTCTAGAATAATAGCTCTTTTATGTATAAATTATTATACTGATATTACATTAGATGCTTTGATAAAAAAATTTACATGTATTGAAGACACTGAGAATGTTATTCCAGAAGTTCAAGAAAATTTTACGGAAAGTATAGATGATTTACTTTATGATACTTTAAATGAAATAAGAAAAGAGGTTTTTGCGAATAAAGAGATTTTAACTTCTAATAAAAATAAATATATTATATATAAATTATATGAAAATGGAATTTTTAATTTAAAAGATTCAGTAATAAAGGTTGCAGAACAGTTAAATATTTCTAAAAATACAGTGTATTTGCATATCAGAAATTTTGAGAAAAATGGAAAATAAAAAATTATGTTAAAAAGGTATATTAAACTAAAATAAAGATAAAAAGTTTAATATACCTAAGTTTTTTATTTATTCATTTTTTAGTTTAAAGGTAAAATTTGAATCTCTACTCTTCTATTTTCAGCTCTTCCAGCAGCAGTGCTGTTAGTAGCTCTAGGATTATTTATACCATGTCCTACAGATGTGATTCTATATGCAGCTACACCTTGAGAGATGAAGTAGTTTTTAACACTAGCAGCTCTTCTTTGAGATAGATCAAGGTTGTAACTAGGAGATCCTGTGTTATCTGTATATCCATTAACTATAACTCTAGTTTCAGGGTATTGAACTAGTACAGATGCAATAGAGCTAAGTGGACTGTAGAAGTTTGAAGCTATATTAGCACTGTTAGTAGCAAATGTTACCCCACCTGGTAGATAAAGGTTAAGATTTTCTCCCTCTCTATTAACTTCAACTTCAGTATTTTTAAGTTTTTCTCTAAGTTCTTTCTCTTGGTGATCTCTGTATGCTCCCCAACCAAGTCCAGCAAGAGCACCAATTCCAGCACCTATAAGAGTTCCTTTTGTGTCTTTACCAATAAGCTGTCCTATAAGAGCTCCAGCAGCAGCTCCTCCAGCTGTTCCAGAAGTTTTTTTATTGACTGATCCAGTTTCATCCATATATGGAGAAGATGTACATCCAACCATAGTAAGTCCTAAAAGTAGTGTTGAAACAATTTTTTTAGTATTTTTCATAAAAATTACCTCCCTTTTGTAAAAAAATTTCTTAATATATTATATAACAAAAAAGCAAAAAATGTAAAAATAAGTTAAAAAAATAAAAAGCACTATAAAGAAAGTCAATAAAAACAAGGGTTAATTTAATGTTCAAAAAAAAATAAAAATTTTTTAAAAAAAGTGTTGACACTTTTTATTATAAGTGATATAATTATTCTTGTCTTGAGAGAAAGGCGTCGGAATATAGCGCAGTCCGGTAGCGCATCTGCCTTGGGAGCAGGGGGCCGCAAGTTCGAATCTTGCTATTCCGACCATTAAATCTGCGGGAATAGCTCAGTTGGTAGAGCGTCAGCCTTCCAAGCTGAATGTCGCGAGTTCGACCCTCGTTTCCCGCTCCAATTAATGTGTCTGTAGCTCAGCTGGATAGAGCAACGCCCTTCTAAGGCGTGGGTCAGGAGTTCGAATCTCTTCAGACACGCCACTTATATAACAGGCAAAAAGATTCATATGGTGATCGTAGTTCAGTTGGTAGAGCGCCAGTTTGTGGCACTGGTTGTCGCGAGTTCGAGCCTCGTCGATCACCCCATTAAAACTTAATAAGATGCGTCATTAGCTCAGCTGGTAGAGCACACGACTTTTAATCGTGTTGCCACAGGTTCAAATCCTGTATGACGCACCATTCGTGCGAGGATGGCGGAATTGGCAGACGCGCTAGACTTAGGATCTAGTGTCCCAGACGTGAGAGTTCAAGTCTCTCTCTTCGCACCAATTAGTTAGTAAGAGATTCTAGTGAATCTCTTTTTTTTATTTTATTCTAAGTATAAGAGGAAAAGTATGAGAAATATAAAGATAACATATAGATATGATGGCAGTATGTTTTATGGCTTTCAAAGACAACCAGAGAAGAGAACTGTCCAAGGTGAGATAGAGAAATTACTCAATGTGGTATTGAAAACTAATATAGATATGATCTCTTCTGGGAGAACAGATAGAGGAGTTCACGCTCTTATACAGGTTTCCAATTTTCATACTGACTCTACCATACCTTTAGAGAAATTAAAATATGTATTAAACAGAGGTTTACCTCTAGATATAGAGCTACTGGATATAGAGGAGGTTGAAGAGGAGTTTAACTCTAGATTTGATGCCAAGAGTAGAGGGTATAGATATATTCTATCTTGGGAGAGAGATCCTTTTAAAAGTAGGTATGAGACCTATATAAATAGGGAGATAGATACCAAGAGATTTGCTAGTGTAATGGAACCTCTAATTGGAATACATGATTTTAACAATTTTAGATTGAGTGATTGTGGAAGCAAGACATCAGTGAGAGAGATATACAGTATAGATGTAAAAAAATTGGATAGTTCGAGGATAGCTGTTGATATTTTAGGGAGTTCATTTTTAAAATCACAGATTAGAATAATAATTGGAACTGCTTTAGATGTGTATTTTGGAGTTAGAGATGAGAGTTATCTGAGAGAGATGTTGGAAAATCCTAATAAAAAATTTATAAGGAAGGTGGCAGAGCCAAATGGACTCTATCTTTCTAAGGTGAATTATTGAGGGGTGAAGAGATGAAACTTAAAGAGTTGAAAGATGTAGATCTAGAGATGCTAAATAAGATAGTTGAGATAGAAGAGGAAGCATTTGAAGGGAATGGAAATGTAGATCTTTGGATATTGAAGGCTCTCATAAGGTATGGAAAGGTGTTTATCTGGGAAGAGGCTGGAGAGATTGTCAGTATAGCTGAATATATGCAAGTTATGGACAAGAGAGAGGTATTCCTATATGGACTTTCAACAAGAAAAAAGTATAGACATCAAGGTTGGGCAAAAAAAATAATGCAGGAGAGTGAAAAATATCTTGTGGCAAATGGTTATGAGGAGATCTCATTAACTGTTGATCCTCAAAATGAGATAGCCATAGATATGTATAAAAAGCTTGGTTTTAAGATTGAAGAATACCAAGAAAATGAGTATGGAAAAGGGGTTCATAGATACTTGATGAAAAAAGTCATAATTTAATCTGAAAACACTTGACATTAGTTGTAAAATAGTGTACCATATAAATATAGAATGATTACAAATTTAAAATTCATTTTATTTTTATAGATTGGGGGTGTTAAGATGGAGACTCATATTGAAAATGTAGGAGAATACTTAAAAAATAGTGGAATAAAGCCTTCGTATCAGAGAATAAGAATATTCCAATATTTAGTAGAGAATAGAAATCATCCAACAGTAGATATGATATATAAAGCTCTATGTTCAGAGATTCCTACGTTATCTAAGACCACTGTCTATAATACACTAAATCTTTTTACAGAGAAAAAAATAGTTAATGTAATCGTAATTGAAGAGAATGAGACTAGATATGATAGTATAATGGATGTTCACGGGCATTTTAAATGTGAAAAATGTGGAAAAATATTTGATGTGAACATAGCCAAAGAGTTAATAGAAGAAAAAGAGTTACGAGAGTTCGATATAAAGGAGCAACACTATTATTTTAAAGGAATTTGTAAAGATTGTGCGAATACTAAAATATAGATAGTTTCATTTTTTAGGGAGGTATGCTTTATGACAAAAAATGATTTTATTAAATTTGAGTGTGGAGCTTTAGCTCAATTAGTAGCTTTAGGAAAAGATAGTTGCAATGGACTACCTGCTGGAGTTGAAATAGTACAATTAAAATCTGAAGATGCAACAGTTGAAAAACATGTTCCATTTGTTGAAGAGAAAGATAATGGTTATTTAGTAAAAGTTGGTAAAGAGGCAAAACATCCTATGTTAGATGCTCACTATATAGAGTTTATTGAGATAGAGGTAGATGGAGAGTATCTTTATAGAAAATACTTAAAACCAGGAATGGAACCAGAAGCTTTCTTTGAAGTACCAAAGGGAGAGAAAGTTGTAGCTAGAGAGTATTGTAATATTCATGGTGTATGGACAGATAAAAAATAAAAATTAAAATAAAGAGTAATTTAAGGAGGAAATTTAATATGAAAAAATATGTATGTAAAGTTTGTGGATATGAGTATGATCCTGCTGTAGGAGATGTAGATAATGGAATAGCTCCAGGAACTGCTTGGGAAGATGTACCTGAGGATTGGTTATGCCCACTTTGCAGTGTTGGAAAAGATGAATTCGAAGCAGAGTAAAATGAAAAATGTTTTTTAAAAGAACACGTTTTTGAACGTGTTCTTTTTTTAAAATTTTTTCAAAAAAAACTTGACATTATTTTTAAAATAGTGTATCATATTAGTGTAATAAGAATTACATATGCCTAGATAGCTCAGTTGGCTAGAGCATACGGTTCATACCCGTACGGTCGATGGTTCGAATCCATTTCTAGGCACCAT